>CAMWMN010000007.1 GCA_947175385.1 uncultured Clostridia bacterium
AAACGTTCCGTTCCTACGTTGTTCAGCTACCAGCCCGTCTACGACGTGTATGACGAGATTCCCGAAATTGGGGAGAATGAGCGTATGTTCGCGGTGGAGTTTCTGCCCGGGCAGTTCGACCAACGCGCGGATTCGGCGGCGCAGTGCATTCAGATGCTCTGCAAAGGAGAGCGTCCCGATGTTAAATACGCGAAGATATACATTATAAAAGGAGATATTTCCGAGGACGAGTTCAACCGCGTCAAGCATTATCTGATAAACGCGGTGGAGTCGCGCGAATGCGGCTTTGAGAAAAAGGACACCCTCAAGGTTACTTATACGATTCCGACCGAGGTGGAAACGCTGGAGGGATTTATCGAAAAGTCCGACGCGGAGCTTGCGAAGTTTGTCAAGCATTACGGGCTGGCGATGGACAATGACGATATCAAGTTCTGCCAGGAGTATTTCAAGGGTGAAAACCGCAATCCGACAATTACGGAAATTCGTATGATTGATACTTATTGGAGCGACCACTGCCGTCATACCACATTCGGTACGATTATCGACAAGGCGGACATCAAGCCGCCGTATATCGAAAAGACTTATGCCGAATACCGCGCGGATCGCGAGGAGCTCGGGCGTGGAGAGAAGCCGATTTGCCTTATGGACATCGCGACACTCGCGGCGAAAAAGCTCAAAAAGGACGGACTTCTGCCCGATTTGGACGAGAGCGAGGAGATAAACGCCTGCTCCGTGAAGATTACCGTGGACGTTGACGGCAAGGACGAGGAATGGCTGTTGATGTTCAAGAACGAAACTCACAATCACCCGACAGAAATCGAGCCGTTCGGCGGCGCGGCGACCTGTCTGGGCGGCGCAATCCGCGACCCGCTCTCGGGGCGGAGCTATGTATATCAGGCGATGCGCGTGACGGGCGCGTCCGACCCGCTGCTCCCCGTGGAGAAAACTCTGGAGGGCAAGCTGCCCCCGCGTAAAATCACCACCACCGCCGCTGCGGGATACTCCTCCTACGGAAATCAAATTGGGCTTGCTACGGGTCATGTTGCGGAGATCTATCACCCCGGATATATGGCTAAGCGTATGGAAATCGGCGCGGTTGTCGGCGCAGCTCCTATTGAGAATGTCCGCCGTGAAAGACCCGCTCCCGGTGACGTGATCATTCTGCTCGGCGGCAGAACGGGACGTGACGGCTGCGGCGGAGCAACAGGCTCGTCAAAGGCTCACTCGGCGCAGTCGCTGGATAGCTGCGGCGCGGAGGTTCAGAAGGGCAACGCTCCCGAGGAAAGAAAGCTCCAGCGTCTGTTCCGCAACCCGGAGGCTACGCGGCTTATAAAACGCTGCAACGATTTCGGCGCGGGCGGAGTTTCCGTGGCAATCGGCGAGTTGGCGGACGGATTGGAAATCGACCTCAACGCCGTTCCCAAGAAGTATGACGGACTTGACGGCACGGAGCTTGCAATTTCCGAATCTCAGGAGAGAATGGCGGTGGTTGTCGCACCCGAGGACGCGGAAAAATTCCGTGCGCTGGCGTCAACCGAGAACCTTGAATCCACCGTTGTGGCAAAGGTTAAGGAAGAGCCGCGCCTTAAAATGATGTGGAACGGCAAGACCATTGTGGACATTTCGCGCGAGTTTTTGAACTCCAACGGCGCGGAAAAGCACACCGAGGTGTCCGTGCCCGAGGTGAATGTTTCCTATTCCACGGGCAGACGAAATACTCCCGAGGATTGGGAGAATCTCGTAACCGATTTGAACGTATGCTCGCAACGCGGACTGGTTCAGCGGTTTGACAGTACAATTGGCGGCGGAACGGTGCTTATGCCGTTTTCCGGACGCACTCAGCAGACCCCTGTTCAGGCAATGGCGGCGAAAATCCCCGTGCTGAACGGCTCTACCGAAACCGCGTCCGTTATGGGCTGGGGATTCAATCCGGCAGTGTCGTCACAATCTCCGTACCACGGAGCGGCTTGCGCGGTGGTTGAGAGTATCGCTAAGGTTGTCGCGGCGGGCGGTACTTATGAGAAGTGTTGGCTGACATTCCAGGAGTACTTTGAGCGTACGCTCGGCAAGGCGGAGCGTTGGGGCAAGCCGTTCTCCGCACTGTTGGGCGCGTATAAGGCGCAAATTGCAATGGGCTGCGCGGCAATCGGCGGCAAAGACAGTATGAGCGGAACATTTGGCGAGGCTGATGGAGAGTTGATAGACGTACCGCCTACGCTCGTTTCGTTCGCAGTTTCCACGGCGAAAACCGATAACATCATCTCTGCGGAGTTTAAGTGCCCATACAGCAAAATCGGCTATATCGCGCCGAAATACGACAAGGACGGCTTGCCTGATTTCGAGGATGTAAAGCGTGTATTCAAGACGGTGGAGCGTCTTATTGCCGAGAAAAAGGCAATTTCCGTGTGGAGCGTGGCGAACGGCGGTATTGCTGAGGGCGTGTTCAAGATGGGCTTGGGCAACCGAATCGGCGCGAAACTGGATAATCTCTCCGATGAGGAGCTGTTTACACCCGTTTACGGCGCGTTCGTACTGGAGCTGGAGGGCGACCCGAGCCGGGCTGGCGAATGCTCCGATGTAAAAATAATCGGCGAAACGATTCCCGAGTATGAGATTATCTGCGGAAATACACGGGCTGATTCGGCAAAGCTGGAGGAGAAGTGGAACGGGGTTCTCGAACCCGTGTTCAAGCAGAAAACGAGCTATCAGCCCGTCCCCGAAAAGGTGGAATACAAGTGTGAACAGCCGCTTAGCCGCACTTCACCGAAAATCGCAAATCCGCGCGTGCTGATTCCCGTATTCCCCGGAACGAACTGCGAGTACGATACCGCCGCGGCATTTGAGCGTTACGGCGCAAAGAGTGAGATTTTCGTCATCAAGAATCTGTCGGCGGCGGACATCGAGGAATCCGTAAACAAATTCGCGGAGCTTATCGACAACGCGCAGATCATTGCGATTCCCGGCGGATTCAGCGGCGGCGATGAGCCGGAGGGTTCGGCGAAGTTCATCAACGCGTTCTTCCGTAATCCGAAAATCACCGAGGGCGTGGAGAATATGCTCCACAAGCGGGACGGTCTGATGATTGGAATCTGCAACGGATTCCAAGCATTAATCAAGCTCGGACTTGTTCCGTTCGGGCATATTTCGCCGCTTACCGAAGAATCTCCAACGCTCACTTACAATGAAATCGGACGTCACCAGTCGCAGCTCGTCTACACGCGTATCTGTACCGATAAATCCCCGTGGTTGGCTAACTGCAAGGTCGGGGATATTCACGCAATTCCGATTTCTCACGGCGAGGGTAGATTTGTCGCTCCCGGAGATGTTCTGCGCAAGCTGATTGACAACGGGCAGATTCTCACCCAATATGTGGATCTGAAGGGCAATCCGTCAATGGAAACCGCGTTCAATCCGAACGGCTCGATGTGCGCGGTGGAGGGAATAATCTCCCCAGACGGACGCGTTCTCGGCAAAATGGGACACACCGAGCGTCTTACGGAAAACGTGGCGAAAAATGTCGATGGAAACAAGGAGCAGCTCTTGTTCAAGAGCGGCGTGGAGTACTTTGCGTAAACGTTTTTTCGGTTTTTTGAAAATTGGGGTTGACAAATCAAAGCGGATATGATATAATATAAGTGGTGAGGAGAGTTCGCTTTTCCGTCGATGATTAAGTGCGAGGGTAACACTTTCAAAAAAAGAAAGCCCGGTAGATGACTTTTATCCCGATGCGCTTTGCGTGTCGGGATTATTATAGTTGTTAGAGAATAGTTGCTAGTAGTTAGTTATTTGGGTTATAGCCAAAATCTGCTGTTCGGAGAGAAATTTTGGCGCATTCAATTCCGAACAGCGTACCGGCGGCTAGTGCAAATTCAAAACGCAAGCGGCGCGCAGCACCACAAAGTGGTGTTGCGGGTCGCTTAGCGAACACAGACGAGCGTTAGCTCGTCTGTGTGGTTTTGAATTTGCTATTAAAATAAGGAGTGAGATTTTGCCTGTTGTGGTTCTTTTGACGGCAGTTGTTATTCTGCTGTGTGTATTCTCTGACCGGATCTCGGGGAAAATCGGCGTGCCTACGCTGCTTATATTTATCGGAATAGGTATCTTCTTCGGCTGTGACGGATTGGTGCGGATTCCGTTTGAGGATTACTCTTTCGCGTCAAATTTGTGCGAATGCGCGCTGATAATTATAATGTTTACGGGCGGATTTTCGATGAGCTGGGACGCTGCGCGTCCCGTGATGGTAAAGGCGGGCGCACTGGCAACGCTTGGAGTGGCGGTTACCGCGGGTGTGACCTGCGCGTTCTGTTATTTTATATTGAGATTTCCGTTCGCGGAGAGTTTGCTGCTTGGGTCTGTAATCAGCTCCACGGACGCGGCTTCGGTGTTCTCGGTGCTGCGCTCCAAAAAGCTGAACCTCAAAAACGGAATCGCGCCGCTGTTGGAGGCGGAAAGCGGCAGTAACGATCCGTTCTCGTATATGCTGACGGTGGTTTCGCTGTCACTGTTCACCCAAAGCGCGGGGGAAGGCTCTATTGTTGTGATGATGGTGGAGCAGCTTGTGTTTGGCGCGCTGTTCGGTGTGGTCTTGGGAGTATTGGGGGCGGTCATCGCCAAGCAGTTCAAAACGCAAACCAAGGAATTTGAGTGTATTATGTATCTCGCGTTTGCACTGATGGCATATGGATTCCCCGCGCTGGTCGGCGGAAACGGGTATTTGTCGGTGTACATCGCCGGAATAATCATCGGAAACGTCAAATCCCCGCGGCATAAATACGGCGGAAAAACTCCCATTAAGCGGTTTATCCGCAACACATTGGGAGTCACTATTGCCAAATCCGGAGCGAAAATCGCGCCGCCCGAGGCTGTTGTGTTCCTTAATGGCACTACAGGCATATGCCAGATCGCGGTTTTCTTCCTGTTGGGACTGCTCTGCACGCCCTCTCAGCTTGTGACGGGCATATTGCCCGCGATTGGTGTGTTCCTCTGTTTGACGCTTATTTCACGCCCGCTTGCCGTGGTGATTTTCGGCGGGAAATCACCGATTCGCGACAGACTGTTTATCTCGTTCTGCGGGCTTCGCGGAGCGTCTTCGATTGTATTCGCGATTATGGCGACCGTCAGCGGAATCTCGACCGAACACAACATCTTCAATATCGTGTTCTGCGTGTGCCTGATGTCTATGACGATTCAGGGAACTCTGCTTCCCGCTGCGGCGAAACGTCTGCGGCTTATCGACAGCGACGCCAACGTTCTCAAGACGTTTAATGACTACAAGGAAGAGTCCGCGATTACGATGATGAGAATGTACATACCTGAGAATCACAACTGGGACGGCAGACAAATCAGCGAAATTTCCGTGCCCACGGGTTCACTTATCGTAATGGTTAAGCGTGAGGGGGAAACAATAATCCCGCGCGGGGATACGGTGATTCACGCGGGCGACAGCGTGATTTTGTCCGTGCCGCCGTATGAGAGCGACAAAAGCAGTCTGCCGCTTCGTGAAGTCCCGATTAGTGACAAGCACATCTGGCTCAACAAGAAAATTCGCGACCTCAACCTCCCGCAGCGGCTGCTTATCGTAATGGTTCAGCGCGGCGAACAGCGCATTATCCCATCGGGCGCGACCGAAATTAAGCGCGGGGACGTGGTGGTTATTACCGACACTTTGGAGAGCGCAGAGTGATTCGGCTATAAACTTGCGGTTCTTCCCGCCGACTTGGCGGAGAGAACCGCAAGTTTATATACAACCTTAACAATTTTTGCGTTGAAAATTCGGTTATTCCTACAAAATTTCAAAAATGATGTAACGTTTTACAAATAAAAACACTTTATATAAGTAGAGGGTAAAATTATGCCTGTCACGAACTGTTTAATCGTCTTTTGGGGTTCACATATTAAAGCAATACCGCATTACGTGGCTTTCCGCTTGCGAGATTTAATACAATAATTGTGCGATGCTTTTTATACAGTCTGTTATATTATGGCGTATTTTTATTGTTAAAATACCTGTTATGCGATTTTTTATACCTGTTTTTAGAAATATGTTGAACCATATTTCATTTCGTGTTATCATATATGTTGGAATAAATTTCTAAAGCCATAGGCTGTTGGTTAATTTCACAGGGAGGTGATAAGGATAAAAGTACATTAAGGCGATGGTGCGATGCGTCAACCCAAAAATTGAACAGATTCCTTGAATGTGCTTGCTTGGCTGTTCAAATTTTACGTTTTCGAGCCGAGCATAGATTTTATGAAAGATGATGTGGTCTTTACTATATCAAGTAAGGAGATTTTATGAACAACAGGCTTGTTAAAGGCATTTCGTCTTGTGTATTGGCAACAATGCTCTTAAGCACAGGTGCGGCGGCACAGACGGCAACACAGAACAACGTGGCTGTCAGCACGGAGAACATAAGTTTTTCCGGCTGCGTAGATAAAATCAGAAGCGTTTACACCGAAAGATACCCTGAACAGGTTGAGGTGGTTAATGGTGTTATTGACGAAGTCACATCAAACGAAACGTTTTTGGAATGTTATGAGTATGAGGGCAAAACTGCGTTCCGCATTCTCGAGGATACGCTGATGGACGCGCTTACGCCGGCGATAGAACCTTATAATTATGACGGTCAGGTGGCATGGACTTCATATACGGTTCCGGTTATAACACAGATGAATGATTATTATTGTGGTCCTGCGGCTGTTCAAATGGCTTTGATTGGAAATGGTTTTTTGTCAAATACTTCTGAAAACAGGGAGAATAAAAAGCAACAGGAAATTGCAAAAGAACTATCAACAAGTTCAAGTGGAGGAACATATATTTTCAAAATAACCAAGTATATGCAAGGTTTCATTTCCAGCGAAACAATTACATATAAATCTAAGTTGTTTACACGTTATACATATGACACAATATTTGGTTTGTTTTCAACTTCTTTGCGATCTAACAAAGTAATAATTTTGAATATTCCAGACACATCATATCTTGGCTATTACAACGGGAAACGGTATTCTGATGACGGACACTATGTAATCATCAAGAAGTTTGATGAAACAAAACGCAAACTCACTGTCGTTGACCCGTTCCATTTGAACAAGGTAGACACGGCAACTAACAATTATTTGAACAACGAACACGAAATTTCTCTTGATGATTTAATTTCTCTGGCAAAAGACACGAATTTCTGGGCATCGGTTTATACATACACAAAAGACGATAATATCGAATCATATGTATTTTGAGGAGGACACCACAATGAAAAAACACACTTTGGCACTCACAGTATTGACACTTACGGCGGCTCTTTTGATGGGCTGCTCCGAAAAAGGCAACACCTCGAATCCCGCACAAGGCGGCGATTCAACTACAACGCAGTCCACAAGTACTGCACCCGAATCTACGGAATCAACTGAATCCACCACAAGCGAAAGCATACCCGAACCTATTGAAAGGGAGCGTTTCATTTACGGCGAAAAGGAAATTCCCGATATAATTTATCCCCAATATCAAGAAGGTGACGGTAGAGCAATAGTAGTCGGCGAGGAATATAAAGCAGGTCTGGACAGTATGGCGTTTGAAACGCATACATTTGGCGATTACACAATACGCCTTGTCGGAGATAATGTTAGAACCGATAAAGAGAATTTTCCTAATGCGATTTACGCACAGGAGCTTTATATCGAGGTGGAAAAGAACGGCACAATGCTTCATGAGGAGATAACAGATCGTGACCATATACGTTTTCAGTCCCCATATGGAGAGCAATTCAGCCGGGAATATATAATCTATAAAAATCAGATTGGAAACTATCTGGAAGTTTATGATATGAAACACCCCGTAATAGCTATTCGTTATTTCAATGCCGATAACTTTGACGAATCAATCAGAAAACTTGTTCATTTCGCGTGGATTGAAGATGATACGGTCGTTGCGCGTTTCTTTGGCGATTTCGCCGAGAACACTGGGGTTATTGCAGGAGCTAGCGAGTTTCCGAGTTTCACAAAAAGCGGTCAATTTGCTGTTTTCGCCGCGGACGAGTTCAAGATTGAGAATGAAAATACCCTTGTTGACGAGGAAGCGAGAATCAAATACATTTTCGACTTCGACAAAACAGACGATACCGGGCATTATTATTCCACCGAGAGAATCCAATAATTTCCCAAATAAACAGGAGGACACCACAATGAAAAAACACACTTTAACACTCACGGCATTAACTCTCGCGGCGGCTCTTTTGGCGGGCTGCTCAAAACCAGACACCTCAAATCCCTCTCAAGACAGCGATTTGAGCACAACGCAGTCCACAAGTACTACAACCGAATCCACCACAGAACCTACAATAAGTGAATCCATCCCGGAAACTGTTGAAAAGGGACGGTTCGTTTATGGCGAAAAGGAAATTCCCAATATAACTTACCCCGAATACAAGGAAACCGATGGCAGATATATCGCGCCTATGGCGGAGGGCAGAGCCCACGGTCTTGAAAGTATGGTTTTTGAAACACATACCTTCAAGGATTATACAGTCAGCCTGGTTGGCAGTTATGTTCGTACTGACAAAGAACACTTCCCGGGTACAATCTTCACACAAGAACTCCACATTGAAATTGAAAAGGACGGAAAACGCCTCAGTGACGAGTTCGCGGACAGTGTAAATTACACACATCCGTATGGCAGAATGGACACTCGCGAGTTTCTGATTTATGAAGACCAAATCGGAGATTATCTGGACATATACGATATGAAAAATCCCGTAATCGCCATGCGTTATTTTGGACGTGAGGATTTGGAAGAATCGTTCAGAAAAATCGTTGAATTCACATGGATTGAGGACAATACATTTGTTGGCGGATTCCTAGGGAATTTCGCCGAAAACACAGGAGCGATTGTAGGAGGCGGTGATTCACTCCAATTCTACTCAGGAGGTCAATACGCGATTTTCGCCGCGGACGAGTTCAAGATTGAGAATGAAAATACCATTGTTGACGAGGAAGCGGGAATCAAATACATTTTCGATTTCGACAAAACAGACGATACGGGGCATTATTACTCCACCGAGAAGATCGGGTGATTTAACCCTCCACGCGTCTTATCAATGGGATTCGAAACATTCCGCAGAATATTTTCCAAAAACCCCTTGACAAACCCTTAATTGTGTGGTATAATGTTATCGTTGATAGAATACTGTCAGCAGTCTGGGGGTATAGCTCAGTTGGGAGAGCGCTTGCTTCGCATGTAAGAGGTCAGGGGTTCGAATCCCCTTATCTCCACCAGTTGAGGTAAATCCCTCTTGCGTAAGCAAGAGGGATTTTTGCTAGCGCACTTTTCCCTTTGCAGATTTCGTCCTAAATTTTGCTTCGCAAAACCGAAAAAACTGCGCGGAGCTGCTCCACACCGATAGGCGATTTTGCTTCAAATCTTTTTTGTCAACGTTTCACAGCGCGGGAACCGCGCTGTGAATTCCCAATGAAACGCTCATTGGGAATTTTTCGTTTTTTCTGTAAGGATATAGCGAAAATCTATTTGGTCACGATGTTATACTATTTCTCTATCAAACTGTAGACAAAGTCTACAGTTTGATTCCGCCGTACGTAGCACGGCGGTGGCGGCGAATCCGCCAAGAAAGATAGTTCAATACAAATTGTGTCAAAATCTTTGATTTTGACAGCCGCCGTTAGGCGGCATCAATCAACGGACTTTTGTCCATTGATTGACAATTAGTATTACATAACGCAAAGAAACCGCATTGCAATGCGGTTTCTTCTGTTATCTGCCGCAGATTTGCCAAGAAAATAGGCTCTGTCCCAACAAATAGCTGATTTTATTATATAATTCTGCCGTGTCATTTTTATTTAATGTGTATGTGGAAATAGAAAAATCATTATTGACTTTTGCATTTTTTGTGATACAATGGATTTGTACAAATCGTAATTTATATAAATCATTCTTATGGTAAAAAGAAATGTGGTGCGGAACAATGGGCAGAATTATTAAAACGATACATATTGCTCTTACTGTCATTTCCTGTGGGATTTTCATGTCGAGCCTGATACGAATTGTTGTTGTTTGGAATTCCCTGCCCGATAATATCGGTGTTCATTTTGCCGGTAATGGAGAATTTGATGTGTTCGGAAGCAAGAACTACGTAGCTTATCCTTATATTGTTTCTGTTATTGCCCTCGTGTTCTGTGAGATTTCAGCACTGCTCTCAAAGAAAATAAGTGAAAAGGGCGATATAAAAATAAGAACAGCGCTTAGAATGCTCCTTGACGTTTTTAAGCTCAGATTTTCTTTTTTCTTCTCGGGCGTCTGGGCGGACTGTGTGATAAGACAGCATCCGCTTAATACCAATATTCCGGCGGCTATTATGCTGATAATGTTTTTTATTTTTTTTGTATTCGTAATTGCCTCAATTGTGATAAAAATCAAAAATCCGCCCGAGTAAGAAAGGTAAATTCCAATTTGAAGAGTGGTTTTTAAGGGGAGAGTCAAATTTCGGCTTTTCCCTTGTTGTAATTTCATGTCAATAGTTTCAGAAGAATCAACTGTTTGTTGGGACAGAACAAAAAATTATTTTTGAACTATTTCGGTTAATATGAACACGCTCCGGCAAAACTCTCTTGACAATCGCGAAAAAGTGGTGTATAATAGTATGGGTGAGAGTCTTACCACCCCGGAACACTTAATATTATCACAAAGGAGAAACATTATGAACAGACATTTTTCAATCGGAAAAGCATTAATTACCGCACTGAATCTTTCGTGCGCGTTTGTTATGACTACAACTGCAGCTTCGGCGGCATATATTGATCCCGCAACCACGGGATATGTTGTACAGATTATCGCGGGTGTTGTTATCGCTTGCGGCACGGCGCTTGCCATTTTCTGGAATAAAATCACGCGTAAGTTTCGCAAAGAAAAGGCTGCGGAAGATTCCGTTCAGAATCTCAGAGAGGCGGATATGGCTGACGGAGCGGTAGTCACGGCGAGCGACCTGCTCGGCGATGATGAGGATTAAGTATGAACGCCGTAATTGAATTTCTCATCGGCATTCTCGGATATGTAATGCTGTTTTGCTTTTGGCTCGTGAAGAATTACGGGCTGTCGATCATCTTGTTTACGTTGATAACCAAAGCGATTCTTTTTCCGCTTAACATTTTAACGCAGAAAAACTCCATTAAGATGGTGCGGCTTCAGCCGGAGTTGGACGCTCTGAAAATTAAGTATATTGACGACAAGGACAAGTTTACGGACGGTCAGTTGGCTTTGTACAAGAAATTCAAGTACAATCCGTTTCTGGATATGATTCCGCTGCTGATTCAGATTCCGCTGGTGTTGGGACTGGTGGGCGTTGTTTACCGCCCGTTGTCTTATGTGCTGCGGCTTGGCGGAGCGGATATTTCTGCGTTGAAAGACTGGCTTGTGAACACCCTCGAGGTTACGGACGCTGGTAGCACATGGCAGTTGACGGTGCTTGAGAACATCAGAAACGGAATAACTCCCGATGGGTTCTCCCCGGATATAATCGCTCAGATCCAAGGGCTTAATATGAACTTCCTCGGACTGGATCTGGGAGCAACTCCCTCATTTACGGGCAGCCCGATTCTGCTGCTTATACCCGTATTGGCAGGTCTTTCCGCGTGGCTGCTGTGCTATGCTCAGGCGAAAATCAACGTGCTTACCATCGCCCAGAACAAAGTGATGACTATCGCCACAACGATCTTTATGATTGCGTTTTCGACGTTCTTTACATTCGTTGTGCCGGCGGGAGTGGGATTATATTGGATTTTCGGTAATCTTTTCGCAATTCCTATGATGGTTCTGACTAATCTGGTAATCCCTCCCAAAAAGTACGTGGATTACGATATGCTGAATAAGATGAAGGAGCAGCGTCACTGCAAAGAGGAAGAACAGCGGCGGTATTCCAAGCGTGAAAAGGCGGATTACAAGCGTTTCTTCTCGGTTAAGGGAATGCGCCTGATGATATATTCCGAGTCGAACGGGTTCTACAAATACTTCGCGGATATGATAGACTACATCTGTGAGCACTCCGATGTGGAGATCCACTATGTCACCAGCGACCCGAACGACAAGATCTTCGAGGATTCGAGAGAGCAGATAAAGTCTTATTACGTGGCAAGCGACCGCTATCTCGTTCCGCTGTTTATGCGGCTTGACTGCGATATGTGTGTGATGACTATGCCCGATTTGGAGAAGTATCACATTAAGCGTTCACGTGTTCGGAATAATATCGAGTACGTTTATGTAATGCACGGTGTTGGCTCGTATGTAATGCCGCTTCGCAAGGGCGCGCTGGATTGGTTCGATACGGTTCTATGTATCGGCATAGACAACGAAAACGAGATCCGCGACACCGAAGAGCTTTACAACACCAAACCAAAGCTCCTTGTTGAGGCGGGCTACCCGCTGATTGACCGTATGATTGCGGACTATGAAAGCGGCGAACACCACTCGGAATCAGGAAGAGCAAAGATACTGATAGCGCCCTCATGGCAGCCCGACAATATCATCGAGCTGTGCGGAGAGGAGCTTATTGACAGTCTTAAGGGCTTTGATTATGACATCATACTCCGTCCGCACCCGCAAATGGTTCGGCACGTTCCGGAGATGTTCACCAAGCTGCACGAAAAGTATGACGGTACCAATGTAGAGATTCAGACGGATTTCTCGTCCACCAACCCGATTCTCGAGGCGGACGTGCTGATTACCGACTGGTCGGGAATCGCGCTGGAGTTCGCGTTTACCACAAAGCGCCCGGTTCTGTTTATTGACACACCGATGAAGGTGCTTAATCCCGAGTATGACAAGATTCCCACGAAGCCGCTTGATATAACGATTCGAAATGTTGTCGGCAAGAGCCTCGACCCGAAGGAGATCGCAAAGGCGAACGACATCATCAAGGAATTTCTGGAAAACAAGACCGTCTATGCTGATAAGATCAACGCGGCGCTCCATGAGCACGTTTTCAATGTCGGGCAGAGCAAGAAAATCTATGGAAGATACGTTCTTAAACGTTTGGGCATAAAGTAAGAGAAAAGATTTTCGTTTTAACCTTACAGCGAAAACGGAAAATTCCCGATGAGTGTTTCATTGGGAATTGACCGCGCGGGTACCGCGCTGGTATAAAATAAGGGAAAGGATTACAAAAATGCAGGCAATAATACTCGCGGCGGGTATGGGCAAGCGGCTTAAGGAGCTGACAGAGGACAACACGAAATGTATGGTCCGCGTAAACGGTGTTCCGCTTATCGACAGAACGCTCGGACATCTTGAGAAACGCGGACTTAATCGGATTGTTGTGGTTGTCGGCTACTGCGGCGACAAGCTGATTGAACATATCGATTCTCTGGGGCTTAAAACTCCCATAGAGTACGTCCGCAACGACATCTACAACAAAACCAACAACATCTACTCGCTCTGGCTCGCGCATAATCAACTCTGCGAGGACGATACTCTGCTCCTCGAATCCGACCTGATTTTCGAGGAGAGCGTGCTTGACTTGCTGATTGACGATCCGCGCCCCAATCTCGCCCTTGTGGACAAATACGAGAGCTGGATGGACGGAACTTGCGTCAAGACGTGCGATGAGGGCTTTATCCTGGATTTTATTTCGGGGAAAAACTTCAATTTCTCCGACACCGAGGATTACTACAAGACCGTAAATATATACAAATTCAGCCGTGATTTCTCAATTCATCAGTATGTTCCGTTTCTGAAAGCGTATTGCGAGGCTCTCGGAAATAATGAGTATTACGAGCAAGTCCTGAAAGTTATCGCTATGCTCGACCGCTCGATGATTCAGACCAAAAAGCTGACGGGGCAGAAATGGTACGAGATAGATGACGCTCAGGATCTGGATATAGCGCAGTCGCTGTTCCCGGCGGAGAGCCAGAGCCGTTACGAGTTGGTAGGTTCGCGTTACGGCGGCTATTGGAGATACCCGGGAATGTTGGATTTCTGCTATCTCGTGAATCCGTATTACCCCCCCAAAAAGATGATTGCCGAGATGGAAAACAGCTTTGAAACGCTGCTCAGGCAATATCCGTCCGGGCTGAGGGTAAACCGAATCCTCGCGGCAAAGAATTTCGAGGTCGGTTACGCGAACATCACTGTCGGAAACGGAGCGGCGGAGCTTATCAACGCTTTGATGGGTTCTGTCACGGGTAAAATCGGAATAATCCGCCCGACATTCGAGGAATATCCCAACCGTTATTCCGAGCACCGCCCCGGCTCGGGGGATATTGTGACGTTTACGCCAAGCAATGACGACTTCACCTACACCGCAAACGATATTACTGAATTTTTCGGCGATAAGGATATTTCCACGTTGTTTTTGATAAATCCCGACAATCCCTCGGGGAATTATATCCCGACCAAAGACGTGAGGGAGCTTGTTTCCTGGGCAGGCGAAAAGGGAATCAAAATAGTTGTGGACGAATCGTTCTCGGATTTCGCTGACGAGGACGACCACACGCTCCTCGATACGGGTTACATCAATAAAAACCCGCATTTGACGGTAATCAAGAGCATTTCAAAATCCCACGGAGTTCCGGGGCTTCGGCTCGGAATCGCGGCTTCGGGAGATACGCAGCTTATTGATGCGCTGTCCGCGAGAATATCTATCTGGAACATCAACTCCTTTGGTGAGTTCTATATGCAGATTTTCGAGAAGTATCGAAAGGACTATGAGCACTCGCTGGAGCTGCTACGCGCGGAGCGTAAGCGTCTGTTTGACAAGCTCTCGGAGATAGACGGAATCAGACCGATTCCGTCACAGGCGAATTACATTATGGCTGAAATTACTGCCGAAATAAGCGCAGAGGAGCTTGTCGAGAAAATGCTTGCGGAAAACGTGCTGATTAAGAGTTTGACTGGAAAGATAGATGACGGAAGGCAGTTTATCCGCGTGGCTGTACGAAACGAACAAGAGAATGACATAATGCTCAACGCTCTTAAAAAGAGTCTTATGGGCTAAAAGGAGAACAATATGGCAAACGATTGGAAACGAATTTGGTCAAACAGGCATCTGGATAATCGCTCTGCCGACCCGATTGAGCTGTTTGTGGAGCTTAAACGCTGCAACGGCTTTGATACATTGGGTGGGGCAATATCCGCAAACGCGCTTGTGGAGCAATACGAGAGGATAAAAAAACGCCTTGTCGAGGGCGCGCCGAATACAATAAATTCGGTGTATGAGTTCGGCTGCGGCAGCGGGGCGAATCTGCTTCTTTTTGAGCGTGACGGGTTTTCCTGCGGTGGAATCGACTACTCCAAGTCGCTTATCGACATCGCAAAAGACGTTCTGAAAACCGAGGATTTGATTTGCTCCGAGGCGACAAACGCTCCCGAAGAGCCGCAGTACGACTGCGTTCTTTCAAACAGCGTAATCGCGTATTTCACCGATTTTGACTATGCCCGCGTTGTTCTTGAGAAGATGTACAAAAAGACTCGTTATTCCATCGGTCTTATTGACGTATTCGATTCCGAAAAGGAATCCGCGTATATTGATTATCGGCGGAAAACCGTGGAGAATTTTGACGAAAAATACGCTGATTTACCCAAGCTGTTTTACAGCCGGGATTTCTTTACGGATTTCGCCCGCGAACATAATCTCAGAATAGAGTTCTGCGATTCGACCGTTGAAAACTATTGGAACAATGACTTTATTTTCAACTGCTTTATGTACAAATAAAACAAATGCCCACCATCTCGGTGGGCATTTCAGACTGTCGATAAACCCTCGCACCGTCCTCCGCCGTTTGCGGCGGAGGACTTACTTCGTCAACCGCACGGCGGCAGCCACAAAGGCTAGCCGCCGCACGTAGGTTGACCGCCAAGCGGTCATTCGTCCTCGTCTGCGAGTGTTTCTCGACAGTCTGGAAAATGTGAATTAAATTGGCTTTGTTGAATTACTTCATTTTCTTTCTCTTCATGGTCGCAATAACCACTGCGCCGCTTGCCAGAAGTGCGGGAACAACAAGGAATGTTGCCGCGCCGGTCGGCGGGTTACTGAAATCAAATGTGGGGGTGCTATCCGAGGAACTATCCGGATCGAAATAATTCATATTATCGCTGTTAATGGTCGAACTGCTCGTATCACTTTCCTCTCCTGAAGAGTTCGGCTCGGACGAGCTTTCGGATTCCGAACTCTCGGGTTCGGAGCTATCCGGTTCGGAGTGGTCAACAGGTCTAGACGGTCTTGTAGGAATATAAGGCGGTGGAGTAGGTGTAGACGGAGACGGCGGGGTCTTGGGCGGCGCGTATGGGTCGGGATTATCGTCATCGTAAAACAGATCCCAATCCATGAAATAATCGCCGGCACCGGATATATATTCCATACCGGGAACATGCTCCGGATCAAACTGATAAGGCTGACCGTTTTCATCATATTCGGCGAACTCGCCTATTGTGTTGCCGTTTATAGCGGCGACTTTGTATTGGAAAGTATAAGACGAAGCCAAGCCCTTAAGATAAATCGAGTTGGTTGAGGTTTTCTTGGAGAACCAATTATTGCCTGAACCAATGCCGCTGTTAGGCGAATACATTACAATGTAGCCGGTTGCGCCTTCCACCTTATCCCATGTTAGTGTTGCGCTCCTTACATCTGGTTCTGCTTTAACATTCGTGGGTGCTGCAAGCTCAATCTTGGGATCAGAGGAGGGGTCGGATTCGGTATCCAAAAATACGACATTTATGGGGCTGGCTTGTAGCCAAGGCTGGGGTCTAAACGTACCATCCCAATTACTTCTTTTCAACAATTCATTCCATTGTGCCTCGGTTCCCTTATAATATATAGTTTCAAAGTTTTCCGAACTTGGAAACATATTTGTGCCGACTATTATAACACTATTCGGAATTGTGACAGAAGTCAAATTTTTACAATTACTAAACGTCGAATTGCTGATTGATGTAACACCGTCCGGAATTGTGACATCGGTCAAATTTTTACAATCGGAAAACGAATATGTTTCAAGTGACATAACACTTCCGTTCATTGTGACATCAGTAAGATTTGTGCAGCCATTGAATGCAGATTCACCGATTGCTATAATATCACCCTCAATTGTAACATCAGTCAAGCTACTGCATTTCCAAAATGTATATTGTTCAATTGTTCTGACGCCTTCCGGAATTGTTATAGACGCCAACTTGCTGCAACCGGAAAACGTGTTGCCGCCGATAAATGTAACGCCCTTCGGGATTGTGATGGATTGCAAATTGCTGCAATCGGAAAACGTACTGCTGCCAATTGATTTAACGCCGTTTGGAATGTCAACAGAAGATAAACTTTTACACCCAGAAAACGCAGAAGAACCAATCGTTACAACACTGTCCGGAATCTTGATGGAAGAAAAATAACAACCCGAAAACGCACGGTCGCCAATTGATTCAACACCTTCCGGAATTGTGATACCACCCCACAAGTACACACCCGCAAACGCAGCCTCGCCGATTTCTTTAACACTGCTCGGGATAACAAAGGTGGAAAAACCACAATTCTGAAACGCGCCTTGACCAATTGATACAACACTATCCGGCATTGTGATAGAGTACAAACTTCTACACCCTGAAAACATATCATCGCTGATTGTTGTAATACCAGACGGTATTGTGACGGACTGCAAACCCGTATTACTAAATGCACCTTTGCCGATAGACTTAACGCTGTTGGGAATGTCAATAGAAGTCAAATTGGAACAACCATAAAACATTCTATCGCCGATTACAGAAAGACCTTCTTCAAGTGTGACGGAGAACAATTTTTTGCAGTTTCGAAATATGTATTCGCCATATGATGTAACACTTTTCGGGATTGTGACGGATTCCAGGTTTGAACAGTTTTCAAATGCATATTCTTCGATTGATTTGACGCCATTGGGAATGTTGATAGAAGTCAGAGCACTGCAGTACCAAAATGCTCTTGTCCCGATTGATGTAACACTGCTTGGAATTATGATGGTTTTCAAGCCGGTACGCCGATCAAACGCACGCTCACCTATTGCCGTAACCGCTTTTCCGTCTATTTCCGCCGGAATATTGACCTCGTCAACGTTCTCGTTCATACCCGTAATAGTCAGTGTTCCGTCGCTGTTTTCCGTATACTTAAAATATGTAGGGTCGGTTGGGGGGACTTCACTTGTTCCCTCATTGGTTGCCGCACTAACACCTCCCGTAATTGGTGCGGTGGTAAGCAGGCTTAAAGTTATCGCTGCGGCTGTTACACCGTACAAAGTCTTTTTGAATTTCATATAAATTCCCCCTTACTGGAATAAGAAAAACCGTATCATTTGGTTCTAAATATATTATACAAAAAGCTGTGTGTTTTGTCAATGTTAATTTTTGGCCTTACAGCAAACTTTGTTTCAATTTGTTAATAACTACAATAACACAGGGATAAAATTGTGCAAAATAGCCAAAACAAACACCGCGTAATTATTAATATGTGCGTTCCTTACCCGAATTTGCACTAATCGCCTTTTGAACCTCATTCGACCCACAGACGACAAATCCAATCACCATTCACCATTACCAAATCCAACAAAGTTGAAACCAATTTTTTCATAACACAATCCTCCGTAATATGGATTTTTTGTTACCACAAAGCGGCTAATGATATTATAACACATCATATGACTTTTGTCAATAGCATTTATACATTTTTCGGGAATTTTCATTATATCCGCCCGAATCGGCAAAATTTTAATAATATTATTGTGTAAAGTCAAATGATTATCTAAAATAGCGTAACGCTATTTATACAAGGTTTATATTTGACTTGCCCTTATTTATAATAGTAATAGGGGGTGTATTTATGAGAACGGAGTATAAACCGCTGTACGAGAAATTCGGGTTGAACGTGGTATATTACCGCAAACGCAAGCGGCTGACGCAGCTCCAGCTTGCCGAGCAAATCAACGTGGACCGAAGTCATATCAGCGCAATCGAACTTGGAAACGTGGGGGTATCGTTTGACGTGATTTTCAAGCTGTGTGAGGTGTTGGAGATAAAACCGAGGGACTTATTTGATTTTCGCGATTAACGCACAAAAAACCGCCGCTCCATAATGGAGCGGCGGTTGGTGTGCATATCTTATTGGAATTATTTAACAACTCTTACGCTGACAACGTTCGGCACGGACTTGATTTTCTCCTCGATACCAGAGGGGTTGCCCGCAACGTCAAGGCAGGTGTACGCATAGTCTTTCTTGGACTTGCTCTGCATATTCTCGATGTTCATACCCGCCGCGGAAATCGGAGCGGTGATGTTGTTTATCACTCCCTCCACGTTCTTGTGGATCACGCAGATTTTCGCGTTCTTGGTGATTGCCATAGTCATATTCGGCAGATTTACGGAGTTGGTGATATTACCGTTTTCGATGTAATCAACCACTTCATTAACCGCCATAATCGCGCAGTTGTCCTCGCTTTCGGGCGTGGACGCGCCGAGGTGTGGCAAGCAGATAACGTTCTCACGTCCGATGAGATTGTCGCTGCCAAAATCGGTTGCGTAGCAAGCCATTCCGCCGTTTTCCAACGCGGAGATAACCGCTGTCTCGTCAATCAGCAAATCACGCGAGAAATTCAGCAAACGGACGGTTTTCTTCATCTGCGCGATAGCGTCCGCGTTGATCATTCCCTTTGTATCAGCGGTTGCGGGAACGTGGAGCGTGATATAATCGGAGATTTCGTAGATTTCCTTTACGTCCTTTACATAGTGAACCTTGCCCGACAATTTGAGCGCATTGTCCACGTTCAGGAACGGGTCATAGCCGTAAACGTCCATACCAAGCGCAACAGCCGCGTTCGCAACCAGCACGCCGATTGCGCCCAATCCAACAACGCCGAGCTTCTTGCCCATAATCTCGGGACCTACAAATTGGCTCTTGCCCTTTTCCACGAGCTTGGAAACCTCATCGCCCTTGCCCTTGAGGGTCTTGATCCAGTCCATAGATGCGGGAATCTTACGCGAGCTGAGCAGCAGCGCGCAGATAACCAGCTCCTTAACTGCGTTTGCGTTTGCGCCGGGGGTATTGAACACTACAATACCCTGTTCGCTGCACTTGTCAATCGGGATATTGTTCACACCCGCACCCGCTCTCGCGATAGCAAGGAGGTTCGAGCCGAACTCCATATCGTGCATAGCCGCCGAGCGAACGAGAATCGCATCGGGGTTTGCCACATCATCTCCGAATGTGAACTTGCTCTTGTCAAGCAAATCCGTGCCGCAAGCGGCAATCTTGTTTAATGTTTGAATGTTGTACATAACTGCACTCCCTAAAATATTTTTAATTTTTTTCTCCGTTACGCTAAGCGGAACGGAGAATAATTGCTTTCAATTCTTGACTTCGTTTAAGGTAACAACGGGCTTTCCGTCCTTATCAAGCAGCGGAGTAAGTCCGCCCGCGTATCCGTCTTTGTGAAAAACGTAATTCACACCGGTTTCGGTATCGACCCATATCTCGGTAGAAACTACCATGCCCTGTTTGGAGTAAGTTTTGATAAATCTTTCCTTATCCGCCATTTGTTACCTCCGAAAAATCAGCCGTTCTCTTCCTCGAACTTCTTCATAAACGCAACGAGTTTTTCAACTCCCTCGATAGGCATTGCGTTGTAAATGGACGCTCTCATACCGCCAACGGTTCTGTGACCTTTAAGATTCTCAAAGCCCGCTGCCTTTGCCTCCTTGACGAACTTTGCGTCAAGCTCCTCGTTTCCGGTAACGAACGGAACGTTCATCAGCGAACGATCCTCGGGGCGAACAGTGCCCTTGAACATCTTAGACTCGTCAAGGAAATCGTACAGAATCTTGGCTTTCTTCTCGTTGTGAGCCTTCATAGCCTCAAGTCCGCCCATCTTCTTGATCCACTTGAATACCTTGCCGCAGATGTAGATTCCGTAGCAAGGGGGAGTGTTGTACAGCGAATCGTTGTCCGCCTGGGTCTTCCACTTGAGCATAGTGGGAGTGCCGGGGAGAACGTCATCGGTAATCAGATCCTCGCGGATAATCGCGATAACCACACCCGCGGGACCTACGTTCTTTTGAACGCCGCCGTAGATCACACCGTACTTGGTCACGTCAACCGGCTCACTCAAAAAGCAAGAGGAAACGTCCGCAACAAGGGTCTTGCCCTTGGTGTTCGGCAGCTCCTTAAACTTAGTGCCGTAGATGGTGTTGTTCTCGCAGATGTATACATAGTCCGCGTCATCGGGAATATCCAAATCGGAGCAGTCGGGGATATACGAGAAGGTCTTATCCGCAGAGGACGCAACCTCCACAGCCTCGCCGTAAATCTTAGCCTCCTGATATGCCTTCTTCGCCCACTGACCGGTAACGATATACGCCGCCTTCTTGTTCTTCATCAGGTTCATCGGAACAGCCGCGAACTGCTGAGAAGCTCCGCCCTGCAAGAACAGAACCTTGTAGTTGTCCGGGATATTCATAATCTCGCGGAGATCCTTTTCCGCAGTCTTGATTATCTCATCATAAGCCTTGGAACGGTGTGACATCTCCATTACGGACATACCCGTGCCGTTATAGTCCAGCATCTCGTCCGCTGCCTCTTTCAGAACCTCTTCCGGCAGAACCGCAGGTCCCGCGCTAAAATTGTAAACTCTCATTGGAATTCCTCCTGTAAATCATTTCCATTTATATTGTGGTATTATAGCCCACTATCTCTATTATATGACATTTTGCACCAAATGTCAAGTAGTTTTTGGAGAATAGTTGCCGGAGGCAAGAGAACAAGCCTTGATATAAAAGCTCGTATTCTTGCCTCTTGCTTCTGAACCTCTTGCCTCCGGCATCTATAAAATTTTCCGGTTGACAATCGCGGAACAGTATGGTATAATAAAAACAGCCCAATATCCTTACAGAAAACTGCGTTCGACTAAAGTTGATATAATAAACGTTATAGCCTTACAGCGAAAACGTTCAACTAAAGTCAACGTAATATTGGGAACTGAAAAAAGGAGTGTGATTATGAACAAGATAGCGTTATTTGAGAAAGTAAGCCGTGAACAGTTCGGCTTGAACGGATATGATGAATTGAAACTGCCTCGGCGGGCAACGGCGGGCAGCGCGGGGTATGACTTTTTCGCGCCGTATGACATTACGCTTAATCCCGGTGAGTCTGCCAAAATCCCCACGGGAATCCGCGTCAAAATGGAGGATGGCTGGGTGCTTATGCTGTTTCCGAGGAGCGGCTTGGGATTCAAATACCGCGTACAACTTGATAATACTGTTGGTATAATAGACAAGGACTATTACGATTCGGATAACGAGGGGCATATTTTCATCAAAATCACGAATGATTCCAAGGACGGCAAATCTGTGAACATATCTCGCGGAGCGGCTTTCGCACAAGGGATATTCATACCGTTCGGAATTACGATAGACGATGACGCCGAGGGCATACGCAACGGAGGTTTCGGCAGTACCGATTAACGTATACATAAACCTGCGGTTTCCCCCCACCTACGGCAACCCGAGCCGGGCTAGCAGGGAAAACCGCACAAATAATTGACGGAGCAATACATTATTAATTAAGGAGTGTTTACATATGAGAATAACGAAAATAACAGCGGGAATATTGGCATTAACAGTTCCGATGGCAATCGTTGCCTCGGCGGACAGCTCGGAAAACACGATTATAAAAGACGGAATAGAATACACAAAAAAGGACGACGGTTCGGTTCGCGTAACACGAATCATCAATAAAGAGCTTACCGATGTGATAATCCCCGCGGAAGTTGAGGGGTACAAGGTCACGGAGTTGGGTATTGCCCGTGGTTCTAACGGCGAAAATGGAATAAACGTTTTCGAGGATTGCGAAAACGTTACCGTTGTAATGCTCCCCGCAAGTATCGGTTCAATAGGGGATTATTGTTTTCACGGCGTTTTGGGCTTGAAAGACGTCTATTTCGCCGGAACAGCCGAGCAGTTCCGGGAGATGTATATAGGAGATGAAAATGACAGCCTTATTGACGCGGTGTTCCATTTCGATTCGGGAATCCCAGATATTGACGATATTCCGGATTTGGATATAATGGGCGATGTAAACGGGGACGGAATTGTCAGCGCGCGCGATGCGACTATGATTCTGAAATATAATATCGGAGCTGTGACGCTGGACGATGCGACATTGAAAAATGCCGATATGGACGGGGACAACAAAGTCACTGCCCGCGACGCGACCGCGATATTGAAACAAAGTGTCGGGATAAAATAGACAACGAGAATCGCATAATTTATATACAAACCGAATCGCCTTGCAAAGCAAGGCGATTTTCTTGTTGGCGTTCAACCGATGAAAAAAGATTTGTGTTTCAGCCGTATAGATAAAACGAAAAAATCCCCCAATCCCCCGTGCAAAGCACGGGGGATTTTTCTCGTTGCTGGGTGTGAAACAGAGACACCAAAAGAAATCACTTTAAGATATTATTGATTTGATCTTTTTGTTCTATAATATACAGCAGCATTTCGCGATTGATTTTCGCTAAATCCTTATACTCATTGACATTTTCAAAATACGCTACACAAATCATTTGGATTGAGCAGATCACATAGTAGATTGCCTTCTTTTCTTCCGCCGTTAAAGCATTGACACTGTGATAGCCGCGCAGGATAGAATTCAATATTTCGGGGAACTTATCATACGCGTTTTCCACGTTCCGCTGTTCGGACAATATTCCGATGGCACAATAGCAAGGATCCCATAAGCGGATATTTCTCTCGCTCAATTCAAAGTCAATGAACCCGATCACCTCACTGCCGTTGAACAAAATGTTGCAGGGGTTGGGGTCTCGATGTATCAATTGCTTCGGCAGCTTTTCAAACAGTGATCCGAAGTCGTTGATGTATTCGTCAAAAAAGCTGTCCGGCAGCCCCATATTCCATTGGATATTTTGCTTCCGCACATTCGGGATAGCCCATTCGGTCACATGAGCAAATAAATTCTGCTCAAACGGCTGAATGTCTTTTTCTGTCGCAGCCAGCGCGTTATGCAGCCGGGCAATACTTTGCCCGTATTTGAATCCAAAGTCTCCGCGATCATCACCAAAGCGTTCGGCTTTGGAAAGCGGCTCGCCATTTAGTTTGCGCGTCAGCATAAAATTGTTCGCATCATCCGTAAAATCATCGCCTTTTTTTGTGGGGACAGGAACTGCCGCCGAAAAGCCCTGTGCCGCTATTGCTTTTGCGACCCTGGCGTTTCGCAGCAATACTGTCCGATCCCCGGTTTTAAGGAAATAATCCTTACCGACCTGCCACACGTTGTCTGCTATTTTAGTGCCATCTACAATCTTTACATCATTGATGGCCAGATCCTGCGGAATGTCCCAATTGGTTAGGACCTTTCGTAATTCTGTTTCCGTAAGCATAGTTGAAACCTCCGATATTGATTTATGCGTCCCGTAAAGGGATAAATATTTTTTGGGCGAACAACCATACATTCGCAAAAATGCCTTATAAAATCCTGCGTAACTATCGAATCCATATTCCATGGCTGAGTCTATTGCTTTGCGCCCAGAGCCTATTTCCGCCAGTGCCCGATCCAATCGCCGCCTGTTGATATAAGCCGCTAACGGAACACCGGTCACCTGTGCGAACAAACGTTGATAATGCCAGACCGAGTAGCCTGCCATACGCGCCAGCTCTTCCGGCGTAATATCGTTTTTCAGATTTTGTTCAATGTAAGCAATACTTGTTCTGATGATATCTGCGTTTTGCATGAAAGTCCTCCTTCCCAGGATGGTTTTATTATAACACATAAGAATGGTAAAAACATTTCCTTTTATGCGAAAAATGATGAGATAGTATAAAAGAAATCACTAAATCGATAAAAAACAAAGATCTAACCTGCCGTAAAGCTGTTAGATCCTCCGATAAATTGCGATATGTTGCCAAAAAATTTTTTCGTCTTTGAAGAAAAATATAAAAAGAAAACGACAACCTTCTATCGAAAATTGTCGTTTTTATGTGAAACGTTGACAAAAAAGATTTCGCAGTAACCTTACAGCGAAAACCAAAAATTCCCAATGAGCGTTTCATTGGGAATTAACTACGGCAGCTTGCCGCTGGCGGAGAAAGAGGGATTTGAACCCTCGCGCCGGTCTCCCGACCTACTCCCTTAGCAGGGGAGCCCCTTCACCACTTGGGTATTTCTCCAAATGCTGATATTCCATATCGTATTTACTATTATACCACATTACTTTCGATTTGTCAAGGGGTTTTGCGAAATTTTTACGGAAATTCCGATTTTCCCGTGAATTTGAGCCATATCACGGGTAATTCCCACAAGTTTCCAAAACAATTGAAATTTCATTGCGGAATAACGACAAAATCCGCGCGCGGGATGTGCTATAATGCCATTGTAAGGGAAATCCGCCCACGGCTCACGGGGAGTTTATCGGGAATGAACCGGGTAAAGGCGGTGGATTCAGCCTTACATTATATGAAAACGGGGGTATATAAAATGCTCAAGATATATAATGACGGGCGGCGGATAACGGCGGCGCTTTCGGGGGACATCGATCATCATACTGCCCGGGAGTTCCGCGCGGCACTGGACGAGGTGATTGCGCGCTCGCGTCCGGAGCTGCTGATTCTCGACCTTGGCGAGGTGGGATTTATGGACAGCTCCGGCATCGGGCTGATTCTCGGGCGATTGAGAGCCGTTCGGGAGGTCGGCGGCGAAATTTTGGTGAAGAACGCACAAAACGAGATAGCCGAGGTGATTCGATTGTCGGGGCTGTCCATGCTGCTGGTTGAGCCTAAACAAACCGCAAAGAATTAAGGCGCGGTCTTGCGCGTTATAACCCAAAGCCACGCTTTGACGATTTGCCATTAAGATAAGGAGTTAAGATGAGAAAAGAATTAATCAACCAATGCGCGGTGCGGTTTCCCGCATTGTCGCGCAACGAAAGCCTGTCACGCTCGGCGGCTGCGTCATTCGCGCTGCAATGCGACCCCACGGTCGAGGAAATCGCCGCAATAAAGACCGCCGTATCCGAGGCGGTGACTAATGCCATTGTCCACGGATACAGGGATTGCGAGGGTATGGTGGAGATGACAATGAAGCTGTACGGCGATAATACATTGTACATACAAATCAAGGACAAGGGCAGGGGAATCCCAAATGTTAAGGAGGCAATGCAGCCCGCGTTCACCACCGCGCCCGCCGATGAGGAGCGTTCGGGGCTGGGATTCACCGTGATGGAGAGCTTTATGGATAAGGTGCGAGTGCGTTCGACAGAGGGGCGCGGAACCTGCGTGACACTGGAAAAGCGTCTGCGTAAAAAGGGTGATGACGATTGAACGCCCGTGATGATTTCATCGCGCGGAATCTGCCGTTGGTGCACTCGTTGGCGAATCGCTTTCGCGGGCGCGGAATCGATTACGAGGAGCTGTTTGCCGCGGGGAGTTTAGGTCTTGTTAAGGCTTGTGATAAATTTGACGAATCGCGCGGGTTGTGTTTTTCGACCTATGCCGTGCCCGTTATTCTCGGGGAGATTCGGCGGCTGTTCCGTGACGGCGGCTCGGTAAAGATGAGCCGTTCGCTTAAAGAGCTGTCGGTGAAAGCAGCTCGCGCCCGCGAGGAGCTGTCTAAGAGCGGAAACGAGCCGACCATTACCGAAATCGCCGAGTATCTGGGGGTATCGCCCGAGGACGCGGCGGAGGCTGTCGCGGCATCCGCGCCCACGATGTCTCTTACCTGTTCCGATGATGACGGCGGAAATTTCGACCTTCCCGTAGACAGCGGAGAGAGCGCGCTGATTGACAGGCTTGCACTGCGGCAGTGTCTGGACGAGCTTTCCGAGGAGGACAGAAAACTTATCATTCTGCGGTATTTCCGCAATATGACGCAATCTCAGACCGCGCAGGCACTCGGAATGTCACAGGTTCAGATTTCGCGCCGCGAACGGAAAATTCTTGGGGAGCTGCGTCTGCAATTGACTTGACGGGAATTTGCAATTCCTTTACCAAATCTTAACCCTGAAAGTGGAAAAAATGCTTGCATTTCGGCTACAAATGTTGTATAATAGAAACATAGATTTTTCGACATTTGATTTTCACTTTGGGGAGAGTTTTCTATGAATGTATGCTTAATGAATGATTCGTTTCCGCCGATGATAGACGGCGTATCGAATGTGGTTATAAATTACGCGGAAACAATTTCAAACGGACTCGGACAAGCCGTTGTGGTAACTCCGAAATATCCCGGAGCGGAGGATAACTACCCGTTTGACGTGGTGAGATACCGCAGTATGCGGATCACGCAGCATTTGTGCGGCTATCGCGCGGGGTATCCGTTTTCGTCGAGCAAGCTCGACATGCTCTCCGATTACGAGTTCGACATAATCCACAGCCATTGTCCGTTCGCGTCAATGGTGATGGCGCGGGTTCTCCGCGAAAAGACCAATGTGCCGATCGTGTTCACTTACCACACCAAGTTTGATATAGATATCCGCCGCGCCTTGAAGAATGATATGCTGTCCGCGCAGGCAATCAAATTCGTTGTGGATAACATCTCGGCGTGCGATGAGGTTTGGACGGTAAGCCGGGGCGCGGGCGACAATCTGCGCTGCCTCGGTTATGAGGGGGAAATCGCCGTGATGGAAAACGGTGTGGATTTTCCGCGCGGAAGAGCAGATAAGGACGAGGTTCTTGAGCTGCGGCATTTCTACAATATCCCCGATGAAACCGTGTTGTTTATGTTTGTCGGCAGACTGCTGTGGTATAAGGGAATCCGCCTTATATTGGACGCGCTGAAGATCGTATCGGACAAGGGGCTGGACTATCGAATGATGATCGTCGGCGACGGTATGGACAGAGCGGAAATGGAGGATTACGCGCACGAACTGGGGATCGCCGATAAGTGTATTTTTACGGGCGCGGTAACTGACCGCGAGGAGCTGCGTGTGTACTACACCGCCGGAGAACTGTTTTTGTTCCCGTCGGAGTATGACACCAACGGAATCGTGGTTCGCGAGGCGGCGGCTTGCGGAGTAGGCTCGCTGCTTATTCGCGGGAGCTGTGCCGCCGAGGGCATTACCGATGGCAGAACGGGAATCCTCACCGATGCGAATCCGCAAGCGATTGCCCGAAAGCTGGAGTTTGCTCTCTCTCACCGCGATGAGATCCACCAAATCGGAGAACACGCGATGAACGAGGTTTATCTTTCGTGGGAGGACGCGGTGAAACGCGCGTATGACCGCTATCCGGCAGTGGTAGAGCGCTGTATGAGCGGAAACTCGCAGCGGCACGAAAAGGTGTTTACGGCGGAGCTTATCAAGCTGATGGACAACATCACCGAGGGCGTTCAGCAGTTTCGCGGAATCCCCGCTGAGATAAAGAGCACGGGTTCGACCGTCCGCCGCAAATGGCACCGTGTTACAGCCAAGGCAAAATCCATCGGCACGCGGAAGAAGAGATCTGCTGAGATTCCCGAGGGCTTTACCGAGGACGACATTAAAATTGAAAGCTCTGTATGCACAGGCGAGAAAACCATCGGATTTTACAGCAAGTCCGAAAACAAACTGATGTATGCCGAGCTTGTCCGCAATGACGAGGATATAGACGCGTTCTACAAAAAATACGGCATTTCAGACCGCCGATAAGCTCCCATCTGCTTCGTCACACCCTGTCCGGCAGCCCTTAAGGCTGGTCGAACAGGGCGTTTCTTGCATCTGAGGGCTTCTCGGCGGTTTGAGAAAAACACTCCCCGCCGATAATTTGCGGCGGGGAGTAAATTTTTGGTTAAACCTCTTGATTTTGTCGGAAAATGATGGTATAATAAAAACAGTATATAAAATTCCGGGAGGTAAATTATGACAGTTAAGACGTTTTCCATCAATTCCGATAAGACCGCATTTGTAAAGGCATATCTTCCCGACAGCATTGGGGGAATCGAGTTCACCGAAAAGCGACCGTCCGTAGTGATTTTCCCGGGCGGAGGGTATGAACTCTGTTCCGCGCGCGAGGGCGAGCCGATTGCGTTTCAGTATTTGGCGGCGGGATACGCAGCATTCGTGGTTACATACACCTGTAACGCGCGTTTCCCCGTGCCGCTTATTGACGCGGCTTATACGTTCTATAAAATACGTATGCGCGCCGAGGAGTTCTGCATTGACCCCGAAAAAATCGCCGTGTTGGGCTGTTCGGCTGGCGGACATCTGGCGGGATGTCTTGCCACGATGTGGAACGATAATCTGGTGGTTAAGACCATAGGCTGCTCTCCCGAGGATTTGCGTCCGAACGCGGCGGTGCTTTGTTATCCCGTGATAAGCGGCGTAACCTCGCCGCACGAGGGGAGCTTTAAGGTGCTGTTGGGGGATGAGGCAAGCCGTTCGGATTTGTCGCGCTTGTCGCTGGAGAACCGCGTTACCCCGAAAACTCCGCCGATTTTCATCTGGCATACCGCAACGGACGAAACCGTTTCCGCGCATAATTCACTGGTAATGGCTAAAGCGTGTATCTCAAACAAAATCCCCGTGGAGCTGCATATTTTTGACGAGGGCGGTTGTCACGCATTGTCCACCTGCGACAAGGCGGTGGCGCGTAACGAGAATGAGGTTAATCCCTCGTGTCACCGCTGGATAGAGCTGTCTATCGGATTCCTCAACAAGTATCTGAACGTATGAGCAGCTTTTTGAAACGCATAAGAGAGCCGATAAAAAGTCCGCTGTGGAAAACCGCGCTGTTCTGTGTGATTTTTCTGATAATCGGAGGTGTTTTGGGAGCGGTTTCAAAGCTCGCGGACGTTTACTCGGAGATACTCGGAAACTTCACTTCGGGGATTTGCGTATGGATTCTCATCGGAACGGTAATATGCGTGTTTGCAAAAAGCCCGTTCCGCGCGGCGGCTTATGTGTTTTTGCTCTGCGCGGGAATGATTGCGGCATATTACATCACCGCAAAGCTTGCCGATTTGTATTACTCAACGAGTTTTGTTAAAGGTTGGAGTATCTTTACGCTGTTCACGCCGATTTTCGCACTGATTTCGTGGTACTCGCGCGGAAGAGCTTGGCAGTCGTGGGTGATACGCATAGGAATCGCGGTGGTTATGCTTGGTGGGCTTTTCTTAATTTCGGGGAATGTGTTCCTTGACGTTCTTTCCATCGCTGGAGCGGTCGGAGTTACCTTGAGAAAGGAGAGAACGTGATGTTTTCGGAGGAGTTCACATATACAAAGGGCGAAAGGATTGCCGAAGTGATAAGCACCGTGTTGGCGGTTGGTTTTGACGGAGCATATATCGCGCTGATGGTTTTGGGAAAAATATCGGGTTTCGGGATTTTGTTCATAATAGTATCCTCGATAGTTTACGGAGCGTTCACTTTAGGCAGCAAGGCTCCTCAGTTTACAAGCAACGCTTTGGCGGATAAAGAAATTTCCGAGGACAAGATACGTTTGATACGGCGAGGGTGTATCGCTACGAAGATTGCCGTTATGTGCGTTCTGTTCGTTTTGACGATTACGGGCATTATATTTGGCGGGAGGTAATTACGGCAAAGTCCGACCCTGCGCTGATTGACGCGTCTGATTCAAAACAGCCTATCCGCAGCGCAGTTTGGCGCGTTATAATCAAAAGCAAGTTATTGGTAACCAGTGCAAATTGCGAAAGCGAGCGTTGCCGAGCACCGCGCAGCGGTGAGAGGTAACGCTCAGCTAGCATGGACGAAAATTGCAAAGCAATTTTCGTCCGTGCGGTTCGCAATTTGCCAATTAAAATAAGGAGTTTATTATGAGAAAGAATTTAGGAGTTCAACCGGCACTGTTCCCTATGCCCGTGACTATTGTTGCGGCTTATGACGAAAACGGAGTGGTTTGCGCCCTCAACGCTGCTTGGGCGCAGATATGCGACAGTGACAAGATCGCGCTGTTTATTGACGCGGATCACAAGACCACCGCGAACATTATGCAGACAAAGGCTTTCACGGTAAGTATTGCCGATGTTCCGAATATGGAGGTTGCGGACTTCCTCGGAATCGCGTCGGGAAACAAAATGCCCGATAAGTTTGAGCGGACGGGTTATCACGCGGAGAAGAGCGAGTTTGTAAACGCGCCCGTTATTATCGAGTTCCCCGTGACGCTTGAGTGTGAGCTTGAGGAGGTCGTTGATACGGAGAATCTTCACGCGGTTGTCGGGAAAATCGTGAACGTCAGCGCGGACGAAAAGGTTATCGGCGATAAGGACAAAATAGACCCCGCGAAAGTAAACGCGTTGGTGTTTGACCAGTTCCGCTCGGGATATTACTCCATCGGAGAAAAGGTCGGGCAGGCTTGGAATGCGGGAAAAGAGCTTATGCAAAAGGGTTAAGTGCGTTCAATTCAAAACAGCCTATCGGCGGCGCAGTTTAGCGCGCTATAACCCAAAATAAGTTATTGGTGATTAGTGCAAATTCCGAAAGCGAGCAGGGCGCAATTTGCTATTAAAATAAGGAGGATTATTATGCCGATTGAAAAGCTAACCTATACAAAGGGAGAAAAAATTGCCGAAATTGCAGCGGCGGCTATTGCCGCGTGCAGTGTTGCGGGATATATCGTTCTTATGGTTTTCGGAAAAGTTTCCGGTGTTGCAATTATAATGATTTTGGCAACGTTGATTTTGTATGCCGTGTTTACGCTTTGCTCGACAATGCCCCAACATACCAATGTTTTTACGCACCCCGAGAAGTGTTCGGATAAACAATTGCGTTATGCCCGCAGAGGATTTATTATCGGGAAGATCTTGTTTGTCGCGGCGATGTTTGCTGTGACGGCGATGGGTGGCGTTATTGCTTAAATCTTTTGAGCTGCCGTATATTAAAGAAAGGAAATAATTATATGAAAAAGCCGTTTATTACAAAAGAACAGGTCGAGGAGATAGTAAAAACCTATCCCACGCCGTTTCACATCTATGACGAAAAAGGGATCCGCGAGAACGCGCGGGCATTGAAAGCCGCGTTCGCGTGGAATAAGGGCTTCCGTGAGTATTTCGCGGTGAAGGCTACTCCGAACCCGTTTATTATGAAAGTATTACAGAGCGAGGGCTGCGGATTTGACTGCTCGAGTTATACCGAGCTTGTGCTGTCCGATGAGGTAGGGGCAAAGAATCACGATATTATGTTCTCGTCCAATGCCACTCCCGATGAGGATTTCAAGAAAGCGTTCGAGTTGGGCGCGATTATCAATCTTGATGATTTTACGCATATTGACGTGCTTGACAAGTTGACGGGAATCCCCGAAACGATTTGTTGTCGTTACAATCCCGGCGGGGAGTTCAAGACGGACGGCTCTCCGAATGTTATGGACACTCCGCGTGACGCAAAGTACGGAATGACACATGAGCAGATTATTGAGGCTTACAAAATCCTCAAGGAAAAGGGCGCAAAGAAATTCGGAATGCATGCGTTCCTCGCGTCCAACACGCTCACCAACGATTATTATCCGACACTAGCGCGGATTATGTTCCAAGCGGCGGTGGAAATCAAGGAGAAGTCGGGCGTTGAGATTTCGTTTATCAACCTCAGCGGAGGTGTGGGAATCCCATACAAGCCCGACCAACCCGCGAACGACATCGCAAAAATCGGCGAGGGAGTTCGTAAAGCGTTCGAGGAGATTCTTGTACCCGCGGGAATGGGCGAGGTTGCCATTTTCACGGAACTTGGGCGATTTATGCTTGCGCCGTACGGAATGCTTATCGCTAAGGCAATACGCGAAAAGCATATCTATAAGGAGTACATCGGTCTGGACGCGTGCGCGGCAAACCTTATGCGTCCCGCGATTTACGGCGCGTATCATCATATCACGGTGCTCAGCAAGGAGAATGCTCCTCTTGACTGTAAGTACGACATTACAGGCGGATTGTGCGAAAACTGCGATAAGTTCGCCATTGACCGCGATTTGCCGAAAATAGACCTCGGCGACTATATCGCGATTCACGATACTGGCGCACACGGATTCTCGATGGGCTATAACTACAACGGAAAGCTCCGCTCCGCCGAGCTGCTTCTCCGCGAGGACGGCAGTGTAAAGCTGATTCGCCGCGCCGAAACCCCTGAGGACTATTTCGCGACATTCGATTTCGCGGGCGGGGATTTCAATCTGTAATTCTTAAGATTTTGTGATATTTCGCAGCAGAATATTGACAAATCACAGATTTTATTGTATAATGTTGTCACACCGCGCAGATTTGCAGTCCGCGCGGTGTAATCGGTATCGGAGGTGATTTGAGTGGACGGGAAAATTCTGGTGGTCGATGACGAAAAGGAAATCGCGGACTTGGTGGAAGTCTGCCTTGCCAACGAGGGGTATTCCGTGGCGAAATTTTACGACAGCGCAAAAGCGTTGGAGTTCGCCGAGAATGCGGAAATCGCGTTGGCGGTGTTGGACGTGATGATGCCGGATATTGACGGGTTTACGATGGTGCAGAAATTACGAGAGAAGTTTTTGTTTCCGATAATAATGCTGACGGCGAAAATAGAGGATTCCGACAAGATCACCGGGCTGATGCTCGGCGCGGATGATTATATCACAAAGCCTTTCAGCCCACCCGAATTGGTTGCAAGGGTGAAAACGCAGTTGCGGCGATACACGCGATATAATAACCCCGCCGCCGCGAACGAAATCGATATACGAGGGCTGCAAATCAACTCCGACACGCACCGCTGTACGCTTAACGGCAAGGAAATCATACTCACGCCCATCGAGTTCAAAATCCTGTGGTATCTGTGTTCGCGGCGCGGCACGGTGGTTTCTGGCGAGGAACTGTTTGAAACGGTGTGGGGCGAGAAATACCTCGACACCTCCAACACCGTAATGGCGCACATCGCGCGAATCCGTGAGAAACTCGGCGAACCGCCGCGCCGTCCGAAATATATAAAAACCGTCTGGGGAGTGGGATATACAGTTGAGTAAGGAATCCAAGAATCTGAAATTATCACACCGTATTTTGTGGCAGTATCTGCTTTCTTTGGTGATTTCAACGGCGGTGTTGGTCGCCGCGATGATATTGTGCAAGTGGATATGCGATACAAAAATATGGTACGCCGATGATCCGCTGTACCGATTTCTGCAGTTTATCAAGCAGAATTTAGCAGTAATCGGCAGCGGGGTTATCCTGATTGTGTGGACGGTTATCACGGGGATCTATCTGCGGAGATTGATCCGCTACATTGACAGTATCGTTGACGCGGCAAAGCAGCTCACCCACCCCGCGGAATGTAAAATCGAGCTTCCCGCCGCGCTGTACGGAATCGAGCGCGACTTAAACTCCGCGCGCGAGTCGGCTTTGCGCATCGCAGAGCTTGCCCGTGAGGCTGAAAAGCGCAAGAACGACCTTATTGTGTACCTCGCGCATGATTTGAAAACGCCGCTCACTGCCGTAATCGGGTATCTGACTTTGCTGAGGGACGAGCCGCAAATCTCCGCCGAAACTCGCGCGCATTACACGGGAATCGCGTTGGAAAAAGCCGAGCGGCTGGAGATGCTTATCAACGAGTTTTTTGACATCACGAGGTTCAACCTCACGGCACTGACATTAGAGCGCGAACGGATAAACCTCACCTTTATGCTTGAACAGACGATAAGCGAGTTTCTGCCTGTTTTCGCAGAGAAAAATCTCACCGTAAACAGTGAGATTCAGCCGAATACGGAGCTTGTGTGCGATCCCGACAAGCTGGAACGCGTATTCGATAATTTGCTGCGCAACGCGGTGATTTACGGTTATCCGAACAGCGAGATTTACCTCGGAATGACCGCCGATGAGAACCGCGTGACGGTGATTTGCCGAAACCGCGGCAGAACGATCCCCGCAGAAAAGCTCGACAGAATTTTCGAGCAGTTTTTCCGATTGGATTCGGCGCGGCAGTCCAAAACCGGCGGTTCGGGACATAACCCTGGCTCGGGGCTGGGGCTTGCCATCGCGAGGGAGATTGTCCACGCCCACGGCGGCGAGATCTCCGCCAAAAGCGAAAACGAGAGCGTGGAGTTTACGGTGATTCTGCCGATTGGCGGGTAAGCATACGAATGGATAGAATAATCTTTGCGATTATACACCCGATAACCGCGCCAAGCGCGTTGGTGATCACATCGTCCAGGTCGCCCGTGCGCCCAAGCCACGGCTGAATCAGCTCCACCAGACAGGTCGCGCCCAACCCGATAAGGTCGACCGCCCACCATTTCAGACGGCGAAAGCTCATCGGAAGCAGGAATCCGAGCGGGATAAACAGCACGACATTCGCAATCAGCTCAAACACCGCCGTGGAATCCCCGCGCAGATTCCCCGAAAGGAACTCCCACACCATACCGTTGTTGGTATAGTATCCGACCGCGCGGAGATCCTCAAAGCGAAAATCACCGTGAAATAGCTGCTCCGTTGTAATCATCGGCATCCAGACGATAACCGTCAGTGCGGCAACATATCCGACAAACAGAAAGCGTGAAAGCTCCAATCCGAATGATTTTCGGGGGAGCTTTTTTATTTTCAGATACGCAATCCGCGCACAAAGGTAAACCGCCGCCGCAATAAACGAAACGAACAGCGCGTCGAATACTCCGTACAAAGCGATTGAGTATATAAAATCCCGCATTTCACCACCCCTTATTTTAATAGCAAATTGCCGGTAGGCTGCTGTTAGTTATAACGTTTTTGACTGCGTATCCGATAAGTTGTTGCAGATTGAGCGTTATTTTATGCGTTTCCCGACTGAACTAATTATACAATATTTTGGACGATATTTCAAGGTATATTGCAAAAATGTAAGAAAAACGTAAGCATTTCACAAAAACCTTGACAAAATGAGGAAAACGTGGTAAAATAAAAGTATATGGGTTACGGTTCAATTCCCGAAGGGAATTGGGTTTCCAAAGGGGCATTGCCATTTTGGCAGGCGGCGCGGGGGTGTTTTTTTGAAGTGTGGTCGATGCGGACGTGAGTTCGATTTTAATAAACAGGATTTCTGCGGATACTGCAAGACGGTGCACAACCGTTCGGGCGAGGCGATCCGCGATTTGAAAGGGATTTTGCGGTACATCGCGGATAAGTTCGGCAAGGACACGGTTCTCGACCGCCGCCGCACCGATGCTCTTATCGCCGACTTCTTCCCTAAGGAAACGGCGGCGCGGCGGCTGTGCTATGTCGCGTTGTATGACGGTTGTGCCAAGAAACTCTTTGATGTTCGCGAAAGACCGTTCGAGGTGAGGTGCGCCGCAGCGGCAAGGTGCGTGCAGTCGCTGCGCGATGAGATAGGCTTGAAAGGCAGGATCGCCGCCGAGGCGGTCGAGGCTGTCGGCGGCGCGGTGGGCTGCGAGATCTCGTTCAAGAAGAGCGAAACGCTCCCCGCTTCCGAAACCGAAAGCAAGAAGAATATTACAGACGCTGCGGAGCAGTACTCTCTGGGGCGGCATTTCGACAGAATCCGCGAATATGAAAAGGCGCTGTATTGGTTCGAGTCGGCGGCACTTCAGGATCACGGCGAGGCGGAGTACTATATGGGCAGCTATCGCCTGGAGGGTCGCGGCGGAATCCAGGATGTGGAACAGGCGCGTGAGTGGTTTGTCCGCGCCGCCGAGAACGGAGTTGCTCAGGCGGAGTATATGGTCGGGTATTTCCACGCGGAGGGAATCGCGTGCGAGGTGGACGAGGACAAAGCGTTCGAGATGTTTTTAAGCGCGGCGAAAAAAGGCTGCGAGGACGCGGCGAATATGGTTGCTTTGTGCTACGAAAACGGAGTTCACACCGAAAAGAATCCCGAGTTGGCGAAAAAATGGCGCTCCAAGTCCGGTAAGCCCGTTGAAGGGCCTAAGCCCGTAACCGAAAAAGCTCCGCCGATTCCCGAAAAGTCCGCGCCCGAGCCGCTTGCCGATGACGGCGAGGAGCTGTATCAGAGTGCGCGCCGCTGTCTTGCCGAGAAAGACAACGAGGGCGCGGCAATGTTCTATAAACGCGCCGCCGAGGCGGGTCACGCGAGGGCGCAGTGCTCCTACGGAAAGTGCCTGTATACGGGCAGCGGCGTGGCAAAGGACGCGGCGGAGGCATTCCGTTGGTTCAAGAAATCCGCCGAGCAGAATCTCAATATCGCGCAGTATAATCTCGGCGTGATGTACCTCAAGGGCGCGTATGTTCCCAAGGACACGGGCGAGGCAAAGCGGTGGTTTAAGCTAGCCGCCGAGAACGGTCACGAGGACGCGGCGAAGATACTCAAAAAGCTGAAGTGACCGCGCAAAATCGGAGGGATAGATATGAAGCTGACAAGAAGCGAGATTGAAGCTCTGATTAAGTCGCTGCTTTATAAATATCACGCTGAATACGCGATCCTGTTTGGGTCTTACGCGCGGGGACGCCGATGAGGACTCTGACATTGACGTGGTCGTTGTGGGCGGTGACGGATTTCACGGGAGTGATATATTCGCTTTCGGAGAGGATTTGCGCGAGCTTACCCAAAAGGACATTGACGCGTTTGAAATCCGCGAGGTGAATCCCGATTCGGAGCTTTGCAGCAATGTTCTGCGCGAGGGGGTACGCATTGCGTGAGGAATACGTCAATAATCGCGGACATTGTATTTAATGAGATGGAATCCTTTGTGGATTCTGTAAGGAAGATATTGGACGATATGCAATAAGGAGGAGCTATCATTATGAAAGCAGCAGTAATTTTAACGAAGTGCGCGAGAGAGCACGACCTTTTCGGAATCCGTGCGGAGCAGCGCGAGGACGGCGCGTGGTACGCGACATGGGCGTTTAAGGTAAGCGAACACACCGCGGGACGTGAAAAGTTCGGCGACACCGAGATTTCGGGTAACGTGTATGTTACCACCGAGTATCCGTCCTGCCCGCATTGCGGAGCAAAGGGGTTCTTCCAGTGTAGCGAGTGCGGCAAGACCACCTGTTGGAACGGCGAGAACGAAACCGTTTGCGAGTGGTGCGGAAACGCGGCGGAAACCTCAGCGGAGGACAGCTTTGAATCCCTGACAGGCGGCGGATTCTGATAGTTGCCGGTTAGTCGGGTTATAGCCAAAAGCAAGTTATCCGTGACTAGTGCAAATTCAAAACGCGAGCAACACGTTACACCACGTAGCGATGTAACGTGTTGCTCAGCGAACGCAGACGCGAAGCGTCTGCGTGGTTTTGAATTTTCCATTTAGATAGGGGGATTCTGATGTTTAAGATTGGCGATAAAGTGCCGCTGGAATTGGGCGGCAGCGCGGAGATTCTGGAGGTTCTCGGACAGGGCGGTCAGGGAATCGTGTACCGCGCTCTCTTCGCGGATAAGGAGTACGCGCTGAAGATGTATTTCAGCAATAAACTGCGCCGCCCCGAGATTTTCCGCGATAATCTGCGTACGCTGTGCGAGGACAAAACGGCGCACCGCGCGTTTCTGATGCCGCGGTTGCTCACAGCGCAGACCGATGAGGGATTCGGGTTTATGATGGACTTGATCCCGAGCGAGTACAAGCCGTTTTCGGATATTCTGAACGCGCGCGTTAAACTGTCGGGGCTGTATTCGGTGGTTAACTCCGCGATTCGGATAACCGCCGCGTTCCGGGATTTACACAACAACGGCAAGAGCTATCAGGATATGAACGACGGCGGTTTCTTCATTCGCCCGACCGACGGTGATGTGCTTATTTGCGATTGTGACAATATCGCGCCTTACGGCGAACATCTGGGAATCGCGGGCAAGCCCGGATATATGGCTCCCGAAATCGTTCGCGGGGAGCGCGCGCCGGATAAGTTCACCGACAGATACTCGCTAGCGGTGGTGCTGTTTCGGCTGTTATTGCGCGGCGACCCGCTGGAGGGCAAGCGCGTGCTGAAGAGCGTCTGCCTTACCGAGGAGGCAGAGCGGCGGCATTACGGATTCGAGCCGCTGTTCGTGTACGACCCTGAGGACGATTCCAACCGCCCCGTGCGCGGTGTGCATAACAACATCATCAAGTTCTGGCGGATTATGCCGGACTATATCCGAGAGGCATTCGAGTTTTCGTTCACCACGGGGCTTTCCGAGCCGTCCAAGCGGCTGATCGAAAAGCAGTGGCTGGACTTGCTGAAACGACTGCGCGGCGACATAACCGCGTGTTCGTGCGGAATCCAGAACTTCCTTCCCGCTTGTGAAACGGACGAGGAGGGCTTGATGATCTGCGTGTGCGGGAAGCATTATCCCAAGCCGCTTACCCTCAAGGGCGCGAAAGAGAGTGTTCTGCTGTTTGACGGAGCGCGGCTGTTTGACGAGGATACAAACGTCATCGCGGAGGTTGTCCGTAATAAAAAGAACCCCGCGCTGTGGGGCTTGAAGAATCTCGGCTCCGAGAGCTGGAATTGCGTTCTCCCGAACGGCGAGGAGAAGTCCATAGAACCCGAAAAAGCCGCGCCAATCTTCACGGGTACGGGAATCGAAATCGGCGGGGAACGATTCGAGATAGCCGAGTGAGGTGAACAAAGTGCCAAAAAAGATTCGACTTGCGGTGAACATGGCATTTTCACTTATTCTGATGATTGTGCTGATTGCTAAGATTATGGGTATGATTACGCATTGGAGTGACCTTGCGGAGAATTGGGATTTGAATGGTGCTCCTACATTTTTGACGTTGTTTTTTGTCTTTGGGATATATCCGCTGATTGCTGTTACAGCATTGTCTGTGTGGCTTAAAGGAGTTCCGCCGATTGTGTTCAGCACATTGGGATTAGTGGGCGGTTTTGCGCTTTACTTCCTTGAAACAATTTTCAACGCGCTGTATATACGAGCCGGGAGTACCCTATATATGGGCTTTACTCCGATTGTTTCAATGTGTACATATTTAATTTCGTTTTTTATGCTGGTAATTTCAATCGTAGAGTTGGTTATTGCAAAGAGAAAAAAGTTTTAAGCCGAAATTGTTAAGGGAACGAAGTCTTCAATAGAGTTCCATAACAAAATAGCCGGAGGGAATATGAAGCTTGTAATTCAGCGTGTAACGCGCGCCGCCGTTTCCGTGAACGGCGAAACCGTGGGGAAAATCGGCGGCGGATTTTTGGTGCTTTTCGGAGCGGGCGCAGAGGATACCCGCGCGGATTGTGAGGTTCTCGCGCGAAAACTCGTCAATCTGCGGATTTTCGCGGACGAGAATGGAAAGACCAATCTCTCGCTTAAAGACGTTGGCGGGGAACTGCTGATAATCTCGCAATTCACGCTGTACGCGGACTGCCGCAAGGGGAATCGTCCGAATTTTTTAGCCGCAAAAGAGCCGCGAGAGGCGGAATCGCTTTATGAGTACTTCTGTGAGCTTTGCGCAAATGAGATACCCACGGTCGAGCGCGGAATTTTCGGCGCGGATATGAGCGTGGAGCTTGTCAATGACGGACCGTTCACGGTGATTCTTGAGTCCCGAAACGGCGAGATATTATAGAAAGAGGTGTGGTTTTGACTGTCAGAAATGCTGAGCCGCGTGATATTCCGCGTATTACGGAGCTTTTGTCGCAGGTGCTGGAAATTCACGCAGAAAGGCGTCCCGATTTGTTTCAATCGGGAACGACAAAATATTCCGAAAGCGAGCTTGCGGAGATAATCGCGGATAACGAGCGTCCGATTTTCGTTGCCGAGATAGACGGAATCGTGCAGGGCTATGCGTTTTGTGTTTTCCAACATCACGAGGAGCGGAACACTCCGCGCTTTACAACACTGTACATTGACGATTTATGCGTGGACGAAAAATGCCGCGGTATGCATATCGGACGGACACTGTACGAATTTGTTCTGGATTTTGCCCGAAAAAACGGCTGTTATAACGTGACGCTCAACGTTTGGGCGTGTAACGAATCCGCGATGAGGTTCTATGAGAAGTGCGGACTTTCCGTGCAGAAAATCGGAATGGAAAAAATCCTATAAAATCAAAGCCGTGGGAACGAATCCCACGGCTTTTGATTATTTGACCTTTTTAATGAGCTTGGAGAATTCCAGTGCCTTGCCCAAATCGCCCTCAACCTTGAGCTTGCCGACGGTGTATGCGGCAACGGGGTCGAGTTTTCCCTCGACCAGCTTGTCGAAATTCGCGGGATCGATTGTAATCGCGCAGGAGCGGTCGTTGTACTCGTAAGGCTCAACATTCACCTTGCCATCCTTGACCTCCACATAGAACACGCCGCCGTCCTTGCCCGTCAGGTTTATCTGAACAGCCAGAAACGGAGCGCCCTCCGCGTTCTGCTTTGAAGCGATTCCGCGAACCTTTGCCAAAGTTTCGTCAAATGTCATAGTCTTAAATCTCCTTTCTTTATATAAAGGTCAGTCTGTAAATAAACCCGCAATTCTCATCGCCGCAGGCGGTGAGAATTGTGTAAAATCAAGGCTGCCCTTTCTTTATATAATGGTATTATATCACACTTTCTCGAAAATGTCAAGCAAGTTTATATATGGTCTGTTATTCATAATCCGCGATGTCGATCCACGTAAGCAGCAGCTCGCGCTCTTCGGGACGCTTGAATTTAAGCTGCGCCGCCGCAACGATCGGCAGCCAGTCCTGAACATACTTGATATCCGTTTTGGTTTTCGCGCAGTACAGCTTGAGATACTTCTCAGCCAGCTCGGTGCGGTGTTTCAGGCAGAAATTGAGATACGTTTTCGCAACGTCCGCAGAGGCGTTGCCCTGTTTCGCCTTGAGCCAGTCCACAATGAACGTGCCCTCGCTGTTGATGATGATGTTTCCGGGTTCAAAGTCGCCGTGGCAGATCTTTACATGGTTCGGCATGGAGTTCAGCCGTGTCAGCAGCTCGTACTTTTTCACATCGTCAATGATGTCCAGCCCCTCGATCGAACGTTTGAGATAGTCCTTAAGGCGGCTTATCTTCGCCGACCGCAGACCGTTTATCTCAATCTGAAGGTCAACCATCTTTTCGAGATACTCGTCCGTCTTGTCGGGATTCTCGCGCATAAGCTCCTCAAGCGTCTTGCCCTCGATGTAGGTGTAGACGATCGTCCACTTGCCGTCCGCTTTTGAGATTTCCAGAAACTGGGGAATCTTTGTGAATCCCGTTTCCTCCACGCGCGTGTGCGTCAGAGCCTCATACAGCACAACGCTTTTCGGCTCGTCAGCGTCCTTGAACACCTTCACGCACTTGTCATCGCACTTGTAAACCATTACCTTTTCGCTTTCCGAAATCAAATTTTTAAGCTCCATAATATTCTCCTTATTTTAATGGCAAATTCAAAACCACACAGACGAGCAAAGCTCGTCTGTGTTCGCTAAGCGACCCGCAACACCGCAAAGCGGTGTTGCGCGCCGCTTGCGTTTTGAATTTGCGCTTCATTCCGGTAGGTTGCTTTGGGTTATAACGCGCCGGAATTGCGCCCCAAACAGAGGATAAAGGTTATAATCCCGATAACTAACAACTATTCTCTAACAACTATTATAGCACATTATGAAAAAAATGTAAAGAGCCTTTTATAAAGTTTGCACAATTTGCAATAATTATACGTATGATTTTTGTATAATTTCACAAAGCGATTTCGCGTGATGTTCAATTGACAAACTCTGATTTATGGTGTATAATATAATGAGGGCATAATATCTTGTAATACAATGAGGAGAATATATAGATGGGAATTATAAAATCAATATTCGGAACATATTCATCGCGTGAGTTAAAGCGCATTGAGCCTATAAAGCAAGCGGTTCTCGACCTCGAACCGAAGTACAGCGCGATGTCGGACAAGGAGCTGAAAAGCCAGACGGGAATCCTCAAGGAGCGTTTGGCAAACGGCGAAACGTTGGACGATATTCTGCCGGACGCGTTTGCGGTCTGCCGCGAGGCTTCCACGCGCGTTATCGGAATCAAGCACTACCCTGTACAGATCATCGGCGGAATCGTGCTCCATCAGGGCAGAATCGCCGAAATGAAAACCGGTGAGGGTAAAACCTTTGTGGCTACGCTCCCCGCATACCTTAACGCGCTGACGGGCAAGGGCGTTCATATTGTTACGGTAAACGACTACCTCGCAAAGCGCGACAGCGAGTGGATGAGCAAGGTTCACCGTTTCCTCGGACTGACTGTCGGGCTTATCACTCATGAGTTGGACAATGACCAGCGCCGCGCCGCGTATGCGTGCGACATCACCTACGCGACAAACAACGAGCTTGGATTCGACTATCTGCGTGATAATATGTGCATCTATAAAAAGGATCTTGTTCAGCGCGAGCCGAATTTCGCGGTTGTGGACGAGGTGGACTCCATCTTGATTGACGAGGCGAGAACCCCGCTTATCATCTCTGGTAAGGGCGACAAATCCACCGATTTGTACCAAAAGGCGGACAAGTTCGCCAAGACCTTGAAAATGGACAAGGTTGTGGAAATCGACTCCAAAGAGGAATACGAGCAGAATTTTGACGGCGATTATCTTGTGGACGAAAAGGAGAAAACCTGTAACCTCCTGCCGAGCGGTGTTGCCAAGGCGGAAAAGTACTTCAATGTCGAAAACCTTATGGATTCCGACAATATGACCTTGCTCCACCACATCAACCAGGCGATCCGCGCGAACGGCATTATGAAGCGCGATGTTGATTACGTCATCAAGGACGGCGAGATCGTCATCGTTGACGAATTTACGGGACGTCTGATGTTCGGTCGCCGCTATAACGCGGGACTTCACCAGGCGATAGAGGCAAAAGAGGGCGTAAAAGTCAATCACGAGAGTAAAACCCTCGCAACCATCACATTCCAGAATTTCTTCCGTCTGTACAAAAAGCTCTCAGGTATGACGGGTACGGCAATGACCGAAGAGGACGAGTTCCGCCAGATTTACAAGCTGGACGTAATCGAGATCCCCACCAACAAGCCCGTAGTCCGCGTGGACAACCACGACAGAATATACAAGAACATCAACGCAAAGCTGAAAGCGGTCTGCGACCAGGTTGAGGAGTGCCACGCAAAGGGACAGCCCGTCCTTGTCGGCACTGTTACCATCGAAAAGTCCGAGCAGCTCTCTAAGCTCTTGAAAGCCCGCGGGATCAAGCACGAGGTGCTTAACGCGAAGAACCACGAGCGCGAGGCGGAAATTGTCGCTCAGGCGGGTAAAAAGAACGCGGTTACCATCGCCACGAATATGGCGGGACGCGGTACGGATATCAAGCTGGGTGGTAACTCCGAGTATCTTGCTCTTGCGGAAATGCGTAAAATGGAATACCCCGAATCGCTGATTCAGGAGGCTACCGGCTTTGCGGAAACGGACGATGAAGAAATCATCGCGGCTCGTGAAAAATATCAGGAGCTTATGAAGAAGTACGATGAACAAATCGCTCCCGAAGCGGAAGAAGTCAGAAATGCGGGCGGTTTGTATATTATCGGAACAGAGCGTCACGAATCCCGCAGAATCGACAACCAGCTCCGCGGACGTTCGGGACGTCAGGGCGACCCCGGCGAAAGCTGTTTCTTCCTGTCGCTTGAGGACGATTTGATGAGAATCTTCGGCGGAGAGAGAGTTCAGGCAATGATGGAGAGAATGAACTTTGACGAGGATATCCCGATTGAAATGGGATTTCTTTCCAAGGCAATCGAGTCCGCGCAGAGAAGAATCGAGGGCAACAACTTCGCTATCCGTAAGCACGTGCTCGACTTTGACGATGTAATGAGCCAGATGCGTGAAACCATCTACACTCAGCGCAGAAAGGTTCTTGACGGCGAGGACGTTCGCGACAATGTTGTTCAGATGATGCTTACCGACATCGAGGAGAACGTCAAGACCTACTGCTCCGACTCCGCGCCCGACAACTGGAATCTGGACGGCTTGCGCGCGCATTATCTCAACCTTTTCGTAATGGACACGGATTTGCGCTACACAATAGACGAGCTGAACCAAATCTCCCAGAAGGACGTTATAAAGTTTATTCAGGATCGCGGAAAGATGATTTATGACCTCCGCGAGGAGGGAATGGGCAGCGAGAATATGCGCGAGGTTGAGCGCGTTTGCTTACTGAAGACCGTTGACCGCTACTGGATGGATCACATCGACGCAATGGACGAGCTGAAAAACGGAATTGGTCTGCGCGGCTATGCGCAGAGAAACCCCGTTGAGGAGTACCGTTTCGAGGGCTTCAATATGTTCGATGAGATGATTGCCGCGATCCGCGAGGAAACCGTGCGTATGGTGCTTACTATCCCCGTGCGGATTCAGGCTCCCCCTCAGCGCGAACAGGTAATGCAGCCCGACGCTCCCAACGCGGGCGCGCAGACTCCGTACAAAAGCGAAAAACGCGCCGAAAAGAAAAAGAACTCCAAGAAAAAAGGGAAGAAGTAAGGGATAAATTTGACCCCCTCGGTGAACAATAACACCGAGGGGGGATTTTATGTATCCGCATATGAACGAATTTGATTCCGAGCCGTGGAATGACGACTTGATGAACGTATCCAGCGATATGGACTGCACGGGGCTGATTCCCGCGAAACCGAGTTCCGAGCAAGAAGAAAATTACAACGAGTTATACGATTTTCTGCCGAATGCCGTCACCGATAACGATGATCCGCGCCAATAAGCCATTTTTCTAGCGTTCCAAAAGTATACTTGCCGTCTTGAGGGCGGCAAGTTTTTCTTTTCGCGGATTGTGGAGTTCAGCCGATTTGCGGGGATTTTCCACTTTTCAACTATACTGACTGTTGAAAACCAAGTTGAAAATGTTGAAAGTGTTAAAAATCCGCGAACAGAAACACGCTCCCGGCGGCGGTATGCAGCACGGTGATTACCGCGCTTCCAACAGAAATGTGGCTTTTCCACAAGATTTCGCGCAGAGAAACCCTGCGAACGGCTTTCACAAATATCCCCGAGCGGATTTCCAACTCTGTATCGTTCATTTGATACTTAATCGTGGAAAATCTCCACAAGAAATATAACCAGATTACCGAGAAAACAGTCGAAATCCATATAATCAGAAACACTGCCGCAACAGCCAAAGCCGCCATAATCCCCGAAAATATCACAAAAAATCCCCAATTCTTGGAAACATAAGTCACAATTTAACACCCCTACTAATTTATGGTGTACAGACAGCAGAATTCTATGCAAATTGCCCATTGACAAAAACAATTAATATAAGGTAAAATTAAACTAACTCTCACGATGACAAACGAAGCGAGAATACAATGCTAGAAAT
>CAMWMN010000008.1 GCA_947175385.1 uncultured Clostridia bacterium
TTTAATAACACCATTATGTGACCTCTTAAAAAAAAAAACCACACTGCCCTCACTCCCCGGGTCGGGTGCTGGGCGACGTGCAGCGAGCACAAACGAAAATTGCTTTGCAATTTTCGTTTGCGCGGTTTTGAATTTGCCAATCAAAATAAGGAGGATAATATGGCTAATACTATTGAATATGCAAAGGTATTTCAGAAGGAACTCGACAGACAGGTTGTCGAGGGCTGCACCTCGGGGTGGATGGAGGACAACGCCTCGCAGGTAATTTACAACGGCGGCAACGAGGTAAAGCTGCCGAAAATCACATTGAAAGGGCTTGGAAAGTACGACCGCGACAGCGGTTACACGGGCGGCGCGATTACATATGAGTATGAAACCGCCAAGCTCACTCAGGACAGAGGAAGACGATTCCGTATTGACGCACTGGACGTGGACGAATCGGGATTCGCGCTTGCTGCGGCGAATGTGGCGGCAGAATTTCAGCGCGTCGGAGTAATCCCCGAAATCGATTCGTATCGTTACTCCAAGCTGGCTGGCGCGGCTACTATCAAGAAAACGTACACTCCCGCCAAGGGAACGCTGCTCTCTACGCTTATCGGGCAAATCAGCGAGGTTCGCGAGGCTACGGGCGGCGAGGGCGAGTTGGTTATCCCGATGGCGCGCTCGGTGTATGATACGCTGATGTTATCCACGGAAATCAACTGTTCGCTTGACGCGGGCAGCTTTAAGCAGGGCGAACTGGAGCTTTCCGTAAAGACCATCAACGGAGCGGTGATTATCCCCGTGCCGTCCGCGAGAATGAAAACCTCGTACACTTTCAGTGATGAGAACGGATTCACCGCGGATTCCACGGCTAAGCAAATCAACTGGATCATCTGCCCGAAGAATGCTCCCGTGGCTGTTTCCAAGACCGACAACGTGAAGATCATCACTCCCGAGCAGAATCAGTTCGCGGACGCATGGGATATTGATTACCGCAAGTATCACGACCTGTTTGTCCCGGATAACAAAAAGGCGGCAATCGCCGTATGCACTGCCGGTTGATAGTTGCCGGTTATCGGAGTTATAGAAGCGATTCACTGTTTGGAGTGAGGTTTTAGAGCGTTTAATTTAAGGCAGCCTGTCGGGTTGCAGTTTAAGCGCGTTATAACTAAAAGCAGCGCAATGGCGACTAGTGCAAATTCGAAATGCGAGCGTTGCAGCATACGCGAAGCGTGTGCTATAACGCTCGGCAAGTACAGATGAAATACGCAAAGCGTATTTCATCTGTACGGTTTCGAATTTGCTATTTAGATAAAGGGGTATTATGATTATTACTAAAGACGAATTTGTTGAAATGGGCTTTCGTTTGGACGATAAAGGCACGCCGTTGTTTGATGGGTGTGAAAAGCGCGCGGAATATGTGCTGAACGGGATTTCCAATGGGCGCGCCGGAGTTATCGCGAATTTGGGCGGTACGGCGGCGGAGCTTGTGAAAGAGGCTTGCGGATTCCAGACCGAGGAGATACTTAAGGAGGAGCTTGCGTATTCGCAGTCACAGGAGGACGCATCGGGAAACAGCAGCTCAAGCAAAAGTGAACAGCGCGTTTCCATCGGGGATTTTTCGTACTCCACAGGGTCTACAAGCTCTTCATCGCAGAACAGCTCGTCAAAGTCGAGCCAATCTGCGGCGAGTGAGCCGCTGAATATCGGCAGAACGGTGGTAAGACTACTGCGCGCGGCAGGCTGTTTGTATTGCGGCACGGAGGTGATTGAATGAGGGTAGAGCCTATCCCGAACGAGCTTCTCGGTTCGTGGATAACTGTGGAGATCCCGAGCGAGAGCGGAAGTTACAGCCGCAGTGTGTACAATGTCCGTGTGGAGCGTGTGGAGGAAATCGATGATTACACACATCAGAAGTCGCGCGACAAAACGCGGATCTTCGTGTGGTATGACTATGTAAATTCGTATCCCGCAACGGAGTTCTCGGTCGGTATGCGGATAAGGTATGACGGAGAGGTTTATGAGGTGGTGAAGATGAAGGTGTTTTCCGCCGATTCGCCGCATCATTGCAAGTTGGAGGCAAGGAAAATCTCGGACGGCAGTTGACGGTTCGTGATTTGCTTTTCAAATCAATAAACTTGCGTCGCACTGTAAAGCCGCATTTTAGCGCGTTATAACCCAAAGCAACTTGTCCGCGATTAATGCAAATCCGAAATGCGAGCTTTGCCGAACACCGCGCAGCGGTGTGAGGTAAAGCTCAGCAAGCGCAGATGAAATCCGCAAAGCGGATTTCATCTGCGCGTTTTCGGATTTGCCATTTAGATAAGGAGGATTTATGAGGATTATTATTGATGGAAAAGCCTTTGATAACGTTACGGAGTTCAACGCCAAGCGTGAGCTTCGGCAGACGAATATAAGGTATAATACGCAAGGCGATATGCTGATTGATATGGTGAATCGGAAATACTTGCTGGAGGTGACGTTCGGACTGTTGACGAGGGCTGAACTGGAACGGCTGAGAGAATCATCGCAGAAGATTTTCGTTTCGGTGACTTTTACGGCGCCGGAGGGTGAGGTCACAGCGGATTTTCACATCTCGGACGAACCCGCGCCGCAGATTACAACGGCTCACGGGGTGAGAATGTACGGCGGTGTAAAGCTGATTATGAAACAGAGGTGATTTTATGTACAATGTTTCGACAAATTATCAAATACTCGCCGAATCGCCCGGACGTCACGTTTACTGTAAAATCGAGGCGGGCGGAACGACCTATTTCGATGATAAGATTGTTAAGTTTGAGTTTGATGATGTGACATATCCCGAACATTTTACTATCGGAACAGCCTGTTCAAACAGGTTCAGCTTTACAGTAAGATATACCGACGCTCTTCAGGTTCACGATATAGTGAAGCCTTATATCAGCTTTGACAACAAGGAATGGTGTCCGTTGGGCGTGTTTTATGTGTCAAGGCGTTATGTGCGCGGATTTTACGCTTCCATAACGTGCTATGATATGATGAACTCGCTTAATGTGGAGTATGTGCCGTCCATACAGATGCCCGCAACCGCGGCGGAACTGTTCCGTGATATATGTTCGCAGCACAAAATACCCTGCACATCGGGGGATTGGATGGTTTATAGCCTTCAAAAGCTCCCAAAGGGATTCACGGTGCGGGAGGTGTTGGGATTTCTCGCGTCAATAGCAGGCGCTTTTGCGAAATTCAACCGTGAGGGAAAGCTGTATATACACAGACTGGGCGTATCCGATGCGCAGAGCTTTTTGGAAGAGGAGAACTGCATAGATATTAACCGCAATCTGAATGAATCGGCGGTTCGCGGAATCCGCTTTGACACGGGGGACGACGTTACGGTATACGGAGAGGATACGGAGCTTACCTGTATTGATGTATTTAATCCGATTATCAATTCCAATGTCGCGTCAACAACATATTCGATGCTGAAGAACTTTAAGTTTTACGGCGCGGAGATCAAGATGCAGGGACTTCCGTATATCGAGTCGGGCGATTACGTAACGTTCACGCATTCCGTTCCCGGTGAGAACAGAAAGGAAATCGTGACGCTTGTAGCGTGCGAGGTGGTTTACACATATGACGGGTCGCTTACGGCAACACTTTATTCAAGAGGGAGAAGCTATTCGGATTCCACTGTGCATATGGAGGACCTTAAAACCGCGATAAACAACGTTCGCGCAACGCTGGGAAACATCTGCCTTACGACTGCGAACAAGGAGGACATCACGGTTGGTTCGTCCTATGCGATCGTTGCGAACTTCGAGTTTGAAACGGCGGCGAAGAACACCTTCGCGCAGGTGGATCTGAACTTCACGGTTTATACTGCGGCGGATTCCACATTGTCGGTGAGGGTGATGGTAAACGGCACGGAGGCGGCGCGTCAGGCGGTTCACAAGACCACGGGCGGAAAGCGCGAGTTAGTGCATTACTACTACCTCGCCGATAAGCTGCCTAAGGGGAAGAATGTGATTACGCTGATGTTAAGTTCCTTGGGCTCGGACGCGAAGATTATCGCAAACCAGTTGATGGCGACAATGATTGGAAAGGGGACGGTGGGCGGGGACGGCGAAAATTACCGCGACAGAATCAGCTTTTTTGAAACAGTGCCCTCAACAGCGATTGCAAGCGCGGGCATTAAAATCGCGGGCATCACTGCAGAATTGGCAGTTGACAATTGAATAGTTATTTGGGTTATAACTCTAATCCACTGTTCGGGATGAAATTCGGGAGCGCGAACGAGCGCAGCGAGGCTTGCGCGTTTAGTGCGTTATAATCCGAAGCAGCCTACCGGCGACCGGTGCAAATCCGAAACGCGAGTTTTGCCGAACGCTGATGTAATAACAGAGAAAAATCCAAAAAGACTCAAAATTTGCGAAGCAAATTTTGAGCGGTTTCGCGAGGCTGGCGGAGCGGAGCCTAAGCCTCGCAAAATTTTGGATTTTAATTTAAAATAAGGAGTGATTTTATTTATGAAAGGCAAAGCACAGCTTATCCTTACCGATCCTGATTCGGGGCGTGTTGTAAAGCGGGTTGAGGAAAGCAATATGGTGACAAATGCCATACAAAGGATTTTCGATATTCCGAAACAGGCAATTTTAAGGGGCAATTCAAGCGAAATGTATAATGCCTTTATGCCGATTTATAAGTATCTTATGGGCGGCTTGGTCATGCTTGGAAACAACATTGATGAAAATCCCGACAAGTTTATGATTCCCGAGGATTCGATTTTTGTCGGCTTGGCGGGGTCGGAGTATACGGGCACCGCGCCTGCACGCGGAACTCTGAACCAGAGTCAAAGCGGCGAGATCAACAACGGATATCGATTTGTGTGGGATTTCGCGCCCGAAAAGGCGATTGGTACAATTCATTGTATCGGGCTTACCAGTCTTTGGTTCGGAAATGCGGCATTTACTCGCGAAAAACAAGATGGAAGTATACTGATGAATCCTATAGCTATGACGAATGCCGACACAAGCACACGTGTTGAGTGTTTCTATACAAAGGGAACAATTTTGGGGTATCCCGATGGCGGACAAATTTTGTATTCCATGTATGTAAACAGAGAGAAAACAATAATTTACCGCTGCCGTGTGCCGGATTATAACGCTCTTAGGATTGGTGAGGCAATAAGCGACTTTCGGAATATGGAGATTATCCGCAAGGATGAATACACATTGCCGTTCGCCGCCACTGATTACAGGAGCTGCACATATGACAAGGCGAACAAATGGGAGTATTACTTTAATGTTTCATATAATTCGTCCGCCAAAATTGAGAATGTAAAATTCTGTGCTCTTGATATTAGAACCGGCGAAATTAAGCGGGAGGGAAGTTTTAGCTGGACTCCCAAATCTCACGCATCGGTTACCTATTTCGGGATACATGAAAACAAAATTTACGTTTCTGAATATGGCGATATGAGGGTGTTTAGTATGAACGGAGAGCAGTTGGAAACATATGATTTTGGAAATGCTTCCAGTGTTGTTCCGAATTTCTCGTACAGCAGTAAGTCTGTGTTGGTAATTGACAGTACGCTCAACAGTTACTTTTATACCTATTTCAAGCGTGATTCGATGGTTTATATACGGACACCGAATGTCCTGCAGTCGGCAGATTATATGAGTTTGCCATACATATTGATATACAACAAGAGCAACAGCGATACGAACGCGGCGCAGATTATGCTTCGCTCGGATTACCTCGCAACTATCAACAACCTCGCCGAACCGCTGGTAAAAACGGATAGGCACGCGTTACAGGTGCGGTATGAAATAATCAACGATTAGCATAAATCCTTTTTCAAACCTTTATCTACGCGGTTCTCCCCGCCTGCGGCGGGGAGAACCGCAAATTTATATACAGTCAATTATTTTTCGTAGTATTTGCATTTTCCCGAAAGGGAAGCGTCCGCGTGCGTCAGGTCATCAAGCATACAATATCCGTCCTTTTGGTGGCGGCAGTCCTCACCGCAGAGTATCATATTCATCTTAAACTCCTTATTTTGATAGCAAATTCGGCACCGTGCAAACTTTGCTACGCTTAGTTTGCACTAGCCTCGCCGCGAAAGCTCCGCTGCGCTTCCGCGGCGGCTTGCCGAGTTTGCGCTGATCGCGGGTGGGTTGCTTTGCGTCATACGCGCCAAAATTTCTCCCCGAACAGCAGATTAGGGTTATAACCTGAATAACTAACCACTAACAACTATTCTTCGGCAACTATCAGGTATTTTTCACCGCAATTTCGAGAATATTCAGCAATTATCCCGTTGACAAATTATCCCTTTTGGTGTATAATAAACATAGGTGTGTTATGAATACTGAATTTCATGGGTGAAAAAATGAATATCTTTATACGAACTATTAACTGGATAATTCTGGCATTAACGGCAAATTGCGCATTAATACTCCGAAACGCGCCGCTTGCCGTGAAAATAGCAACTGCGGTAATAATAACACTATATTTTCTTGTGTTCAACGTGCTTCCGAGTGCACGGAAATATCCAACATTGCGTTTGAAGATTCTCGGCGACGGCGCAGAACTGATTCTCGCGTTTTGGGTGAGCTGCGCCGTATCCGCGCCGTTGGTGGGAATCTCTGTCGGGCGGGTAATCGGCGGCGAGAGCTTCACAAACTATCTCGCCTATTTGATAATCCTGTTTGCCTGCGAGTTTATCATCTTCTGGAACGGAATTTTACGTGTGTATGTAACCTCGGTTCAGCTTGGGATCCGCTATCGTGTATTGGGATTGCTACTTGGAATGATTCCCGTGGCAAATCTCGTGATGCTGATGATTATATATGCGAGAACGCGCCGTGAGGCGGATTTTGAAACCGAAAAGCACAAAATAAATGAATCTCGCAAATCCGAGAGAATCTGCGCTACAAAATACCCGATTCTGTTGGTGCACGGGGTGTTCTTCCGCGATAGTCGGATTCTGAACTACTGGGGGCGGATTCCCGCCGAGCTGCAAAAGAACGGCGCGGTTATCTGCTATGGCAATCAGCAGAGCGCACTCTCGGTGGAGCAAAGCGCTGAGGAGTTGGCACGGAAAATCAAGGAAATCGTAGAATCATCAGGGTGCGAAAAGGTGAATATCATCGCGCACTCAAAGGGCGGTCTGGATTCGCGCTACGCGATTTCTAAGCTGGGCTGCGCACCGTATGTAGCAAGCCTGACGACCATCAACACTCCGCATAGGGGTTGCCTTTTTGCGGAGTATCTGTTGGGGAGCTGCCCCGTAAGGCTGAAAAACTTCATCGAGAACACTTACAACAGGGTGTTTTATAAATTGGGCGACAGCTCGCCGAATTTTATGGCAGCGGTGAAAAGCCTTACGAACAGAAGCTGTGAGCAGTTCAATAACGATGTTCCCGACAGCCCCGAGGTTATGTATCAATCCTATGGCTCAAAGGCGACAAATCGCCGCAGCGGACGGTTCCCGCTGAATGTGTCATATCCCGTGGTGAAAAAGTATGACGGCGACAATGATGGGCTGGTCGCGCTGACCTCCGCGCCGTGGGGTGAGAAATTCACGCCGATTTATCCCACGGGCAAGCGCGGAATCACTCACGCGGATATGATAGACCTCAACCGCGAGGATATCAAGGGCTTTGATGTTCGCGAATTTTATGTGCAGATGGTGGCAGAGCTGAAAGAACGAGGATTTTGAAATGGTTACGTTTGAGAGGTTCAAGGAGATTGTTAAAGAGATAACGGATAATCCGCCGGGCTGCGAGTCGGAAATCCGGTTGCAATTCTCGAACAGAACAGCCGAATATATGATTATCGTATACGGAGATGAATGTACATTTCAGCGGTGCGGATACAAGGACGGCAGCGGCGAGGTTTGGTATCGGTCGCTTGATGAGCTGTACGAATCGGAAACCGTCGACGGGATATTGCTTAAGCGTGACTGGAACAAAATCACGGATATTTGGAACGATTCATATGTGGAATTTGAGGAAACACTGATTTAACGCTGATTTTTCTCGCCGCAGGCGGGAAAAATCACAATTAAGCCGATATTTCCTTAAATTTGAAACAGAAAGGATATTAAGTGTATCTTTATCATTATTATGACCGCTCACGCGCGCCGTTTCTGAACCTGTCCGATTTGCCGCGTGACAAAGCGGAGGAGCTTCTTGAGGAGATAAAACGGAGCAGTCCCGCTTCAATGGCGGCGGGGCGCAATCCGGAATATGTGGCTCTAAGGCTTTATTATGAAGAGATTATGCGTGAAAAATTCGCCGAGCTTGGCGGAATAATAAAACGAACCGCTCCGCATTATATGGTGGTTGGGGAGTGCGAATGGCTGTCAACGTGGTTTGAAAACAGCGCGTTTATTAAAATACATATCTCCGAATTTGATTTGCGAACTGTTTCTTTTACCTACGGCGACTCGCACCCGACATTCAGTCCGCGTGTAAATGACGGATTGGAATATCGAAAGCGGCTTTACGATTACAACGGCATACTTGAAATGATTAAAAAATACGGCTTGCCACAGGAAAATAATCCCGATGGGAAAACCGGGAACGTTCGATATATCGAAGCGCAGATATGGAGCGACGAAACCATTGACAAATACAGATGAGTGCAGTTTTAGCAAGCTATAATCAAAATTAAGGCAAAGGGATCAGTGCAAATTCAAAACGCGAGCGGCGCGCAACATCACGAAGTTATGTTGCGCGGTCGCTCAGCGAACGCAAATGCACAGCATTTGTGTGGCTTTGAATTTGTTATTAAAATAAGGGGAAATTATGGCTGATATTACAATTACAATGGATTCCACAGAACAGCTCCGTGCTGTTTTCGGGGAGTTCGACAGGAATATAAATCTGATTCAGAAAGCGTTCTCGGTGACGATTTTCTCACGCGGAAGCGAGGTGAAAATCGCGGGCGACAGTGAGCTTTCCATTGCCAAGGCGGAGAAAGCACTCAAAACACTTTGCGGAATGTTCTCACGCGGAGAAACGATAGAGGAGCAGAACGTGAGATACGCGATTTCGATGGTGAATGACGGCGCGGAGGGCGAGATTGCCGCGATTTCGGGCGATTGCGTATGCGTGAGTTATTCGGGAAAGCCCATCAAGCCGAAAACGGTCGGACAGAAAAAGTACTGCGATATGATTCGCAAGAACACGATTACATTCGGAGTCGGTCCCGCGGGCACGGGCAAGACGTATCTGGCGGTCGCGCTGGCAGTTACCGCGTTCAAGCAAAAGCAGATTCAGCGGATCATTCTCACGCGCCCCGCGGTTGAGGCGGGAGAAAAACTCGGATTCTTACCCGGCGACTTGCAGAACAAGGTTGATCCGTATCTCAGACCGCTGTATGACGCGCTGTTTGAAATGTTCGGACAGGAGGCTTTTGCGCATCATCAGGAAAAGGGCGCGATCGAGGTCGCTCCGCTTGCGTATATGCGCGGACGGACGCTGGACGACAGCTTTATAATCCTTGACGAGGCGCAGAATACCACGCGAGAACAGATGAAGATGTTCCTTACCAGATTGGGCTTTAACTCGAAAATGGTTATCACGGGCGATGTTACGCAGATAGACCTCCCCGAGGCAAAGAAGTCGGGGCTTATCGAGGCTCTGAAGGTGTTGAGGAATGTCGAGGACATTGCGCAGAACCGATTCACCGAAAAGGACGTTGTGCGCCACAAGCTCGTGCAGGATATAGTCAAGGCTTACGATGAATATCAGGGCAGTGCCGGAAGGGACAAGGGCGCATGGAAGAGCTAGCGGCATTGTGCGCTTTATGCTGTTGCGGTCTGGGAAACGAATATCCCGAGGAGTTGGACAGGCTGTTCCTCGAAAATCCCGATGATGATTTTTTGTTTGAACTTGAAAATCTCGGAAAAAATTATGAGGCAGCGTGGGAGATTCTGAGGGAAAAAATCACCGACAAGTTCTATTTTGAAAATGAGCTTTTCAAGTCACTCGGAAAGTATTACGAGTCGGGTGAAATCACACTGAGGGAGTTCGCCGTGCGGTGCAATGACCTAATTGAGGACGGAGTGGTCGGTTACATTGAGGGGAAGTATGCGGATTATATGTCAGGCGCGTTTCAAACGTTCTGTTGGTTGAGTGACGCGGTTGAGGGAGTTTTGGCGGCAGATGAAGCAGAACGAATAACCGAGGCTAAGACCGCCGAAATCAAGCGGAACTTTGAGGCGGTGTTTGAGCATTATAAGGAGTGATTTTCATGGAGAAATTGGCGGCACTGTGTGCCTTATGGGCATTCGGGCTGGGTTCAAAAGAGGACTATTGCAAAGAATTGGACAGGCTATTTCTTGAAAATCCCGATGACGATTTCCTATTAGAGCTTGAAAATCTCGGCGGGGATTGCGCGGCGATATGGGCGAGAATTTCCCCGCGCCTGATGACAGCGGATATTAACGAGTTTGGAAAGGCTCTGTTCGGAAAGCTTGAGCAAGTCTACCGCGCGGATAAAATCCCGCTGCGCGAGTTCGGAGTTTGCTGCGGCAGACTGTGGAGTGCGCTCCCCGAAAAAATTGACCACAAAGAGCCGTTCATTATGCTTTGTTATGCCGATGAGCCGCTTTCGTGGGGCGATGAGGAGCAATCGCGGGAGCTTTTCGGGGAAATGATTGATTATTACAAGAACGAAATGGGGTAAAGTGCAAATCATGAAAATTTACATAGATTACACCAACGAACAGGACAAGCTCGCTCCGCTCGAGGATTTCGAGCGGCTTATCGAGCAGTGTACGGCGGCGGCTCTTGAGGAGGAGGGAATCGAGGACGATGCGGAGGTTTCGGTTACATTGGTGGACAACGCGCGAATCCGCGAGATGAACGCCGAGTTCCGCGAGATAGACCGTGAAACGGACGTGCTGTCGTTTCCGTTGGGAGATGACGAGGGATTCGAGGTGAATCCCGATACGGACGCGATTCTGTTGGGGGATATTGTGATTTCACTTGAAAAGGCGCGTTCTCAGGCGGAGGAATACGGGCACAGCTATGAGCGCGAGGTGGCATTCCTGTTGACACATTCGCTGTTCCATTTGTTGGGATACGACCATATGACTCCCGATGGGGAGCAGGAAATGTTTGCCAAGCAAGAGGCGGTTTTACATAAGTTGGGAATTACGCGGTGATGATATGAGATTTTTGAAGAGCTTTTATTACGCGGTTCGCGGAATCGTCACGGCTTGCAGACAACGGAATTTTCGATTCCATCTGTGCGCGGCGGCATTTGTGATTTTCTTTGCGGCGCGGTTCTATTCGTTTGGGAAAGCGGAGTGGGGTGTACTTTTGCTGACTTGTGCGGTTGTTCCGGCATTGGAATCCGTAAACACAGGACTGGAAAAACTCGCGGATAAGGTAACCGAGGAACATTCACACAGGATCCGCCTCGCCAAGGACTGCGCGGCGGGGGCTGTTCTGATTGCGGCGGTTTTCGCGGTGGCTATCGGGGTGATAATGTTCTGGGATCCCGATAAGTTCTTGCTGATTCGGCTGTATTTTTCCGAGCCGGTGCGGCTGTCGCTGCTGATTTTGTCGGTCGCATTGGCATGGGCATTTACATTTTTGCCCGAACAGTTTTTTAAATAGTGGATTACTACTTGACAAATTATGCGTATTCTGTTATAATTTATAGGTGGAGAATGATAACAGTTGACAGCTAGTCGGTTATAACCAAAATCCACTGTTTGGTTTGAAATTTTAGCGCGTTATAACCCAAAGCGACTTTTCCGCGATTAATGCAAATTCAAAACGCGAGCGGGGCGCAACACCGTGAAACGGTGTTGCGGCTCGCTCAGCGAACGCAAACGCAAAGCGTTTGCGTGGTTTTGAATTTGCTTTCAAGATAAGGAGATAAAATGGACACATCTGTATTTGAAGAATATGAATCCTCGGTTCGGTCGTACTGCCGCCACTTCCCGGCGGTATTTGCAAAGGCGCAAGGTTCGCTTATGTACGATGAGAATGGGGCAGAATATGTAGACTTTTTCTGCGGCGCGGGCGCGCTGAATTACGGGCACAATAATCCGTATATTGTCGGGAAGATGATAGAGTATCTTCAGTCGGGCGGGATTATGCACAGTATGGATATGTACACTCCCGCAAAGCGCGAATTTCTGGACGTTCTGGAGAATCGTGTATTAAAACCGCGCGGACTGGATTATCGCGTGATGTGCTGCGGTCCTACGGGAACAAACGCAAACGAGGCTGCGTTAAAGCTAGCGCGAAAGGTTACGGGGCGGTCGAATGTCTGGGCGTTTATGGGGTGCTTTCACGGAATGACGCTCGGCGCGTTGTCGCTTACCACCGAGAAATACGCGCGTGACGCGGCGGGAGCTGCGCTCGGCGACTGCACGCATATTCCCGCGCCGTATATGTTCCCCGAACTGGATGTTATCGCGTATATGCAGCGTCTGTTGGACGATGACCATTCGGGAGTTTCCAAACCCGCCGCGCTGTTTATGGAAACCGTTCAGGCAGAGGGCGGAATTTATCCGTTCTCGGCGGAGTTCCTCAAGGGCTGCCGCGAGTTCTGCGACAAGAACGGAATACTGCTTGTTGTGGACGATATTCAGGCGGGCTGTGCGCGTACCGGAACATTCTTCTCGTTCGAGCGCGCAGGAATCAAGCCCGATATGGTTACGTTGTCGAAGTCAATCGGCGGCGTGGGAATGCCCATGGCGCTGTTGCTAATAAAGCCCGATGAGGACATCTGGCAGCCCGCCGAGCATAACGGTACGTTCCGCGGAAATCAGCTCTCGTTTGTCGCGGGCAAGGCGGCTTTGGAGTATATGCTCGACCACAACGTGGAGGGTGAATCCAAGCGCAAAGGGCAAATCATCGAGGATTTTATCAAAAGCGAGATTCTGCCGTTGGACAGCCGTCTTTCCTATCGCGGAATCGGTATGATCTGGGGGATAGACTGCGAAAAGCTGGGCGGCGATGCGTTCAGCGAGAAGGTGGTGGACACCTGCTTTGCGCATAATCTGGTGCTAGAGCGCGCCGGACGTGGAAACTGCGTTGTCAAGCTGATGCCCGCGCCCGTAATCGAAGACGAAATTCTTATGCGCGGATTAAATATCTTAAAGCAGTCAATTACAGAAGTTATACAGGGGATAAAATAATGAACTATTTTCTTAGAGTCTTGTCGGGGGTTCGGCTGAAAAAGATGTTCAAGGTGATAGACCGTGTTCACGAGAAATGCGGACAAAACCGCGTCTATACGTTTTTTGATATTCTGAACTGCGCCCGAAAGTACGGCGCGGGATATTATGATTATCTGATTTTCGGATTTTACGATATGAACGCAAAACAGCGCGATACATATATGACAAGAATGCGCAACAAACGTTTGATCGAGCTGATGAACGATCCTGAATATACTTACATATTCACTAACAAGAATGAGTTTCACAAGCACTTTTCAAAGTATCTCCATCGCGAGTTCCGCGATATTGCCGATATGGATCTTGAAGATTTTCGCGGATTTATCGCGGGCAAGGACGTGATTTTCGCCAAGCCCAATGTCGGCGAGAGCGGCAAGGGGATAGAACGGCTTAAAACCGCGGATTTCGATTCCGTGGAAAAGATGTACGATTACATCAAAGACCCCGCGCACAACTTCGGTGTTATTGAGGAGCAGATAATTCAGCACCCCGATTTGAACACGCTGTATCCGTACTCGATAAACTCCTACCGCATTGTGACGCTGGTGGTCGATGGTGTGGCGCACTGCGTTTACGCGACCTCCAAAAGCGGCAACGGCGGCAAGTTCGTGGACAATATGGAGAACAGCGGAATCTGCTGTCCGATAGACCAAGAAACGGGGAAAATCTGCGGCTGCGCGCATACTTCGGCATTAATTAATTACGATGTTCAACCGTATACCAAAGTTCCACTGATGGGATTTCAGCTCCCATTTGTCAAGGAAGCGGTCGAAATGGCAAAGCAGGCGGCTCTGGAAATTCCGCAGATTCGTTATGTCGGTTGGGACGTCTGCGTTATGCCAGACGGTCCCGCGATTATCGAGGGGAATGTCTATCCGGGCTATGACTTCTGGCAACTCCCCGAGCACACTCCGGATAAAATCGGGCTGTATGCTTATTACAGAAAGATGATACCCGAATACAAATAACTGAGGAGGTACTGCCGTGAAGAAAAAGCATAAAGCACTGAGAGTGATTCTGATTATCATTGCCGCAATAGCTGTGTTGCTGCTGGCAATATACATAAATCACCGAATCCGCTTGAATAATGAATCCGAGCTGCGTTCTCCCCTTGGACAGATAGTCGAGGTTGACGGACACAATATGAGCGTTTATACCGAGGGAGAAGGTGAAACAACGCTTGTTTTTATGTCGGGCGCGGGTACTTGCTCTCCGATTCTGGATTTTAAGTCCCTCTATTCGCTTCTGAGCGATAAATACAAAATCGCCGTGGTGGAAAAATTCGGATACGGATTCAGTGATGTCGTGGATAAAAGCAGAGATATTGACTCTATTCTTGAAGATACAAGAGCCGCGCTAAGTGCGGCGGGATTAACCGCGCCGTATGTTCTTTGTCCTCACTCTATGTCGGGACTTGAAGCGTTATACTGGGCGCAGAAATATCCCGATGAGGTTTCCGCGATTATCGGTCTTGATATGTCTGTTCCGCAGAGCTATAACAATATGAGTATCAGTATTCCGCTTGTAAAATTCGCCGGGTGGGCGGCAAATTTCGGTGTTACACGTTTGATTCCGGGTATCGCGGATAGTGAGGCTATAAAACACGGCACATTATCCGATAAAGAAAAGAAAATCTACAAAGCCGTATTTTACAACCGCACCCTGACGACAACTATGACCAATGAAACCAAATCCGTTAAGGAAAACGCGCAAAAGGTCAATAACGGGGGAATACCCCAAATTCCAATGCTGATGTATATTTCGGACGGTTCCGGCACGGGGTACGATAAAGAAACATGGCAAAAATTCCAGACAGAATATATTTCACAGGTCAGCGGCGGAAAGTATGTGGAATTGGACTGCCCGCATTATGTGCATGACTATGAGTATGAAACAATTAGTAAAGGTATCATTGAATTTTTGTCGGAGAACGAGATTAATTGAGAATTAATGTGTCCGCCTTTGGCGGACAATTTTTTATCCTCTTACATTATCAATAAACTCTTGACAAACCGCCGATTTTGTGATATAATATATAAGTTCAATGGAAACACGCCGAATGGCTTTTACGAGCCTTACTGAACGAATGCAAATTCGAGAGGTGTTGGGGGAACGGGGTGAAAATCCCCGACAGCAGTCACTATCGTGAGCGAGTAAAATCGCAAGTCGGAATGCCCATCTCGGCGCAAATAGGATGTTTGCGCAGTCGCAACTAAGTCGGCGGCACGATGCCGCCGACCAAGAGCGACAGGCGGGATTATCCGTAAAACAACGCTTGGGCAATTGGAGCGTGGGTTTTGCGTTTCTTTTCGGACAAATACGGCAATGCCGAAAAACGAAAAGAGGAAAAAGAAATGAAGAAAAAAACACTGCTTGTCGCGATTTTGTGCGCGTTATCATTGACGCTCACGGGTTGCAAGGACAATGGGACAAGCTCAGGCACTCAGTCCACGGTAACTTCCACCACAGAAAGCGGCTCCGAAAGCACGGACAGTCCCGAAAACCCGGACGAAAGCTCTGTGGATTCGGAAAGTTCCGATGAAAGCTCCACAAACGCGAGCGTCTGGGATTCCGCGAAGTACACCGAGGATACCGAGCTTGGAGAGGGTTCTCTCGCGGTGAAGATTGAAGTTACGGCGGACAATAAGACCGTTACACTGACTGTCAAGACCGATGAAACAAACCTCGAGAAAATCCTCACTGCCAACAGTCTTGTTGAGGGCGATGAGAGCGAGTTTGGATTGTACATCAAGTCGGTGAACGGAATCCGCGCGGATTATGACCTTGACCACGCTTACTGGGCTATTCAGAAAGACGGCGCACCGACTCCCACGGGCGCGAACGGAATCACCGTTGCGGACGGTGAAACCTACGCGCTGGTTTACACCGCTGCATAATCCGTGAGCGAAAATAACAATAAAACCCCTAAGCGAAAACCGTTCATCACCGTCTACGAGATGACGGTTTTCGCTATGTTGGGGGCGATTATGTACCTCTCCAAAATTCTGATGGAGTGGGCGCCGAATATTCACCTACTGGCGATGTTCACGATGGTGTTTACGATTGTTTACCGTGTTAAGGCACTGATTCCGATTTACGTGTACGTATTTCTGAACGGTTATTTCGCGGGATTCGCGATGTGGTGGATTCCGTATCTGTACATCTGGACGGTGCTATGGGGAGTTACGATGATATTACCGAAAAAACTCCCGGCGAAATTCGCGTTTGTTTATCCGATAATCTGCGGACTTCACGGACTTGCTTTCGGAACGTTGTACGCGCCCGCGCAGGCTTTGATGTTCGGACTGAATTTCGAGCAGACAATAGCGTGGATTGCGGCGGGTTTCCCGTTTGACTGCGTTCACGCGATAGGCGATTTCGCAGCGGGATTTTTGGTTTTTCCGTTGGTGAAGTTGCTTAAAAGGATTGACAAGAGGGTGAAATAATGCAATTGGATTCGCTCAACCGCGCGGAGGCATTCCGCTATATGGGGCACAAGGGCGGGGAGATCCCCGAGAATATAAACGCTCTCGCGGACGAATGCGAGGGAAAACTGTTGGCGGCAATCCGTCCGAATTACGTCTGGCGCGTGTTTGATATTGAGAAAACGGGCGGCGGGATTTCCGTTTCGGGAACTTCTCTCGCGCTGACGGGAAACGACATCACGGAGCATTTGCGCGGCTGCGAACGCTGCGCGCTGATGTGCGCGACACTTTCGATCGGCGCGGATTCGGTAATTCGCGCGTATGAATCCGCCGAGATGGAAAAGGCGGTAATCGCGGACTGTCTGGCAAGCGCGGCAATCGAGCAGGTGTGCGACATCGCCGAACGCGAGATTCAAGCGGCAGTGGGGGATTATCACTACACATGGAGATTCTCCCCGGGTTACGGGGATTTGCCGTTGGGGTTACAGCGGCAGTTCATCGAGGTTTTGCAAGCGCAAAAGCGAATCGGAGTGACGGTTACGGATAGTTTGATTTTAATTCCGCGCAAGTCCGTGACGGCGGTGATTGGAATCTCCACGCGCGAAATTTCCAAGGGCAGGCAAGGCTGTTCGAGCTGCAATATGCGCGAAACGTGCCAATTCCGCAAGAACGGAAAGCATTGCGGCGGATAACTTACAACAACCTATCGGCGACTAGTGCAAATTCAAAACGCAAGCGGCGCGCAACACCACAACACGAAGTTGTAGGGTGACCGCCCAAAGCACGGCAAGGACGCCGCGCTTTGGGCGGTCACACCGTGAAACGGTGTTGCGGGTCGCTTAGCGAACACAGACGAGCGTTAGCTCGTCTGTGTGGTTTTGAATTTGCCATTTAGATAAAGGGGCGATCATTGTGGATTTTAATACATTACTTAACAAAGAATTTATATGCCTGGACGGCGGAATGGGTACAATGCTCCAGGCGCGCGGACTTAAACCCGGCGAAACTCCAGAAGCGTGGAATCTCGAAAATCCGCAGAAGCTGATTGATGTGCATAAGGAGTATATCGCGGCGGGCGCGGATATAATCTACGCGAACACATTCGGCGCGAACCGCTATAAGTTGGAGCATTGCGGATACTCTGTTGAGCGCGTGATTCGCGCGGGAATCCTCAACGCGAAAAGGGCGGTTTCCGAAAGCGTGAATCCAAACGCTTTGGTGGCTCTGGATATAGGACCGATAGGACAGCTCCTTGAGCCAACGGGAACGCTGACGTTCGAGGAGGCTTACGACATCTATAAGGAGCAAGTCACGGCGGGCAGAGAGGCGGACGTTATCGTGTTTGAAACGATGACGGATCTGTACGAGCTGAAAGCCGCCGTGCTTGCCGCGAAAGAGAACTCCAGTCTTCCGATTATCTGCACGATGACGTTTGAGGAGAATATGCGCACCTTTACGGGCTGCGCGGTTTCCTCTATGGCTCTGACTTTGGAGGGGCTTGGCGTGGACGCTATCGGTATCAACTGCTCACTTGGTCCGGAGGAGCTGTTCCCGATTGCCGAGGAGCTGTGTAAATGGACAACGCTCCCCGTGGTGCTTAAACCCAACGCGGGACTTCCCGACCCCGTGACAAATCAGTACAGCCTTTCGCCGAAACGGTTCGCGGAGCTTATGGAAAAATTCGTGTCGTTGGGTGTGAAGATTTTCGGCGGCTGCTGCGGAACAAATCCCGAATTTATCCGCGAGGTTTCCGCAATGCTGAAAACGCGGAAATTCTCTCCGCGAAACGTTACGATTCTCGCCGCGTGCTGTTCCGCGTCAAAAACCGTGGAAATCAACCGCCCGCGAATTATCGGCGAGCGCATTAATCCCACGGGCAAAAAGCGGTTCAAAGAGGCTCTCCTCGCGAATGACATTGACTATATCCTCGGACAGGCGATAGAACAAGTACGTGGCGGCGCAGACATTCTGGACATCAACGTGGGTCTGCCCGGGATCGATGAGGGCGCGATGATGGTTCGCGCTGTGAAGGCGGTTCAAGGTGTGGTGGACGAGCCGTTACAGCTTGATTCCACGATTCCTGAGGTGCTGGAAAAGGCACTGCGCGTGTACAACGGCAAGCCGATCGTTAATTCTGTGAACGGTGAGGAGAAGTCGCTGCAATCCGTTTTGCCGCTCGTAAAGAAATACGGCGCAGCGGTTGTGGGATTGTGTCTGGACGAGAACGGAATCCCGAAAACCGCCGAGGGGAGATTCAACATCGCCAAAAAGATTCTCGACCGCGCGGAGAGTTTCGGGATTCGTCGTGAGGACGTGTATATCGACTGCCTGACGCTGACGGTTTCCGCAGAGCAAACCGCCGCGATGGAAACATTGAACGCGCTTCGCCGCGTGAAAAACGAGCTTAGACTGAAAACTGTGCTCGGTGTGTCGAACATCAGCTTTGGACTTCCGCAGAGAGTAATTGTCACGCAGAATTTCTTGACGATGGCGCTGGCTTACGGGTTGGATTTGCCGATTATCAACCCCAATGTTCCCGAAATGACGGCGGCAGTGAGAGCGTTTAATGTTCTTTCCTGCCACGATGAAAATTCGATGGAGTATGTCCGCTGTTACGGAAATACGGAATCCGCCGCTTCCCCCGCTCCCGCGAATACGGAAATCACACTCGATTACGCGTTGGCAAACGGCTTGAAGTCCGAGGGCGCGAAAATCACCGAAAAGCTGCTCGAAACCACGGACGCGATGGACATCATAAACAAGATTCTGATTCCCGCATTGGATAAGACGGGCGCGGAGTTCGAGTCGGGGAAGATTTTTCTGCCGCAGCTTATTCTCTCGGCAGGCGTGGCGCAGAGCTGCTTTGAGGTGATCAAGAATCACCTCGCGAAAACGGGTACGAAGTCCGTATCTAAAGGGAAAATCATCGTTGCGACCGTCAAGGGCGACATTCACGACATCGGCAAGAACATTGTCAAGGTTCTGTTGGAAAATTACGGCTATGACGTGATTGACCTCGGCAAGGACGTGGACTATCAAGCTGTGGTGGACTGCGCAATCGAGAACGATGTTCACTTGGTTGGATTGTCCGCGCTTATGACTACCACGCTCGGCTCGATGGAAAAGACGATAAAGCTCCTCCGCGAGAACAACGTGGATTGTAAGGTAATGGTCGGCGGCGCGGTGCTTACCCCCGAATACGCGGCGAAAATAGGCGCGGACTACTACGCAAAGGACGCAAAGGAGTCCTGCGACATTGCCAAAAGGGTTTTCGAGGAATTTTATCCTCAGGGGTGAAAAAATGGCAGCAAATATACGTTATTTATACAATTCCGATACGGGCATAGAATGTATTTATTGCGTTAATTCAAACATATCCTATCCTTTACACAACCACATTTCCGTGCTGACGATCGGTATTGTATTGGAGGGAACTGTTGTTCTCACTTCCAATCAAGGCACAAGAGCTTATGGGAAAAATGATATGTTTATCGTACTTCCGTATGAACCACATATCATTTCAGCGGATAAAAATTACACAATGCTTAGTTTGTGTATTGATAAAAACATAATAAAGCAATACCCCGCCGATATGATTTACAATAATATCGCAGACCTGTTGACGAACGTTCCGAATATCGAAGAGGTCAATCGCTGCCGGATAATGCGGTTATTAAAGCAACAAGATATGCTTGTCGATTTTTCCGATTGGAAATATGGAAATCCGAGTCCGCTTATCAATGACTTAAAATGCCTGTTGGAGTTGTTCCCGGAAATAGCTGTAAGTATTGATGAAATGGCACGAAAAGCCTTTATAAGTAAATTTCATTTCATCAGACGATTTAAGGCGGAGGTAGGTCTTTCGCCGCATCGGTTTCAGATTCAGAATCGTATTCGCAAGGCACAACGCCTGATTCACCAAATAGAAACAATAACAGAAGTGGCTTTGACCACAGGGTTTTACGATCAAAGCCACTTTATAAAGCAATTTGAGAAATGTGTCGGTTTATCGCCTATGGTTTATAAATCTTCCTCCGACATAATCTGCGGGGATACGGCGGGTTAGCACAAGGCAGGAATAAACTTTGCGAACAGATAAAGACCCTCTTCCCCGGCAATGACCTCGTGCGGCACTCCTATGGGGAAAACAGAAATCACACCCGTATTATATGGCAGTTCTGCTCCGTTGTTTATGCATATCCCCGAACCGAAAATCACCTCGTGTGTTTCTAATTGCTTTTCATGGATATGTTTACCGATTTTCTTGTTGGGAGCTATCCTCACAAGATGGAAACTAAACTGTCCGTTTGTATTTTCAGATGTGATGATATGTTTCAGTTCCACACCGTCAAAAACAGGATGCCGTGACCACGGGACAGCCGCAAACTCAACCGTGGTCTGCGGTAAAAGCAGCCTCCCCTCCTCATCGAATTTTTCAAACAGATTTTTACGATCCATTTTCTTCACTTCCTTTCAATTTTTTGGCATTGTGCTTGCCTGTTTATATCATAACACAAAGTCTTTAATTTGAATTGTAAATAATTGCGGAATATGAAATTTGCGCCCCGAAAACGGGGCGCAAATTTTTTACAAAATTTTTAATTACCCCCTTGACAAATCGGAAAGTATGTGTTATAATACAACTGTACTAATTCAGTTAATACAGTTTTGAGGTATACAGACGAAAGAGGAATGGAATTGTTTACAATGCGATTGGAAGGCGGCGCGCCGGTTTACGAGCAGCTCGAACGCCGCATTACAGAGCTTATATTAAGCGGAGAAATGACCGAAGGCGAAAAGCTGCCCGCCGTTCGGGAGATAGCAAGGCAGCTTTCGATAAATCCGAATACAGTCCAGAGAACATACGCGAATCTTGAGGCATTGGGGCTTATCTACTCGATTCCGTCAAAGGGGAGCTATGTGGCAATGAAAAAGGACTACATCGACAAGGTGCGGGCGAAAACCTCCGAGGAGTTCACCGAGGCGGTTCGGAACGCGCTAAAACTGGGTCTGTCCAAGGACGACCTTAATGAAATTATCAAAAATATTTAGGGGGTATTTTTATGGGATCCGAAAAATCCGCGTTAAAACGGAGATTTTTCCGCGAGTATTTCTTCTACAAGCTGCGCGGAACGCTCGGAATCGGCATCACTTCCGCCGTGTTGGGATTTATCACCTGTACGCTCAGCGGAATCCTTGCCTTATCATGGCTGAAAACCTTGGAGGAGGAAACGCGATCCGGCTTGGGAATTTACAGTGTTCCTAACATATCGATGCTTTTCTTTGCGATATTTGGAGGTCTTGTGGGATTGGCAGTGCTTGCGCTTGTCACGCCGATCGTGAGTTTCAAGTACTATCGTTCGCGCAGCTCTATGGATACATTGGGCTGTCTGCCGATTACATACAGAGAGCGGTTCTGGGGTGATTATCTGAGCGGACTTGCGGCAATAGTCGCGCCGTTTTCCGCAATGGCAATAATCGGCGGAATCCCGCTTGCGATGACGCAGCCTGTTGTCAATAGGGTGAAAGCAATTGGCGAGATTTTTTCCAAGCTGGACGGAGCGAATAAGGGAACGCTGCTGTTCGGTATGAGAATGTACCTTATTATGCTGATTATAATCGTTGCCGCATATTCGATTACAACGCTTGTCGTGTCCTGCTGCGGCAAGGCGGGCAGTATGGGCTTGTACTCAGTAATCGCGCTTCCGATAATACCGGCGGTTATCGCCCTGTACGGAATGTTTGCGTTGAACAACACAAAAGGAATTCTTCCCGAGCAGCATATCAACAAGATTCTGTCTTGTTTTCCGCCGGTGGGAACATTCATCTACTTGATGTCGGGTATGAAGATTAGTGATTATTACTATTCCGATGACAGTAATTTTATGTTGATCCCGAATGCCGCGACAGTGATTGTGCCGCTGCTTTTCATTGCGGCGATGATTGCCGCCGCGTATTTCATCGGCAAGAAACGCAAAACCGAACGCGTCGGAAACGGCTTTGTTGTGAACGCTATGTATCACATTCTTACACTGTTGATGGTGCTGGCGGTTATCGGAGTGTATTTCTCCACAAACAGAATATTGGGCATTGATTCGACCAAAATGCTTATCTGCGCGGTTATCGCGTTGGTGTTCTACCTAATTCTGGAATTGGTTCAATACCGTAAAATCAAGGCAATCTGGAAGTCGCTGATTCGTTATGCTTGCGTGGCAGTTGTCGGATTCGGATTCCTGATTATTGCGATGCAAACACGCGGATTTGGCATAGGAACTCATCTTCCGAACTGGAATGACATTGAGGAAATCACCATAGAAAGCCGCGAAATCGGAAACAACTATGGTGGTACGGGAATGGTCAAATACCGCGCGGAGAACGCAATTTCCGTGATTCTTGATATGAATAAGCTACTGATTGATAATCCTGACAAGATTTCCACCGGCGATGTCAATGTTCAGGATAACGGGATAAACATCACCTACAAGCTCAAAAACGGCGATACCGTTGCAAGATATTACCGAATTAACGATGATAGTCTGCGCGGTGACGTTGTGGAGGAAATCAGAAAGCAGCCGACATATGAAATTGAACTGCTTGGTGTGTTGAACCGCGATGACTTGACGGGAATTAAGATGACATTCACCCCGTTTGATGATAACCACGACCCACAGAATGAGAATGTTGTGCAAATCAAGGACAGCAGGATCCCTGAACTTGTGAAAAGTCTTAAATACGATATAATCAACAGTGTAAGCGGCCACGACAACATTGGTATATTAGCCGCGACATTGCCAAGGGGCGAGGAAGATGAAATGGATGAATATGATGCTTATTTCAGCAGACACTGGTTTATCGATGAAACCTACACCCGCACGGTTGAGTTCCTTAATAACCCCGATAACTTTACCGAGAAAAATCCGGAAGACCCCAACACTCCTACGGATGAGGTTAAAATGTACCTCGTTCAATACTATTTCGCGGTGACTGAGGACAGTGAGTCTTCACCTGCGGTTACGAGCGCGAGTGTGAAATTCCGTTCCGATTCCAACAGCGAATACGCAAAGGAGCTTATGTCCTATTTCGTAAGCGGCTCTCACCAAGGAGCTGGCATGCATTTCACAGCTGATGTAATCGATGTTGAAACCGAATGGTATGCTGGCGACGAGTCGTTCTACATTCCCGAAGAAAATCAAGATGCGGCTCTCAAGGCTATGATGAATCTTATCGCCGAGCAAGTGGCGGAAATGTGAAGAAAGGAACAAGACTATGATTAAGTTTGAAAATGCAACCAAAAAATACGACGATTTTACCGCACTTGACGATTTCTCACTGGAGATTCGCAAGGGTTCGGCTTATGGACTGCTCGGCACAAACGGTGCGGGTAAGTCCACGCTGCTGCGGCTGTTGGCGGGAGTTTACCGCCAGGACAGCGGCTCTGTTACCATTGAGGGTCAGCCCGTTTACGACAATGTTGCCGTAAAACAGAGAATGCTGCTTATCAGTGACGAAACCGCGCAGTTCAACAATATGACGATCAAGCAGATGAAGAAATTCTACAAGGCATTTTATCCGCGGTTTTCGGATGAAACATTCGAGAGGCTCCACGCGATTGTGGGTCTGCCTATGAACAAAAAACTCGGTGGATTCTCAAAGGGTATGAAGCGGCAAGCGGCGGTTATCTGCGGAATCTCGGCATCTCCCGATTATCTGCTGTTGGACGAGGCATTTGACGGGCTTGACCCCTCAATGAGAATCGCCGTTAAGAAGATGATAATCGATGCGATGTGCGACAACGATATGACGGTTGTCGTGTCCTCGCACAACCTCAACGAAATAGAGCAGTTCTGCGATACGGTGGGACTTCTCCACGATGGAAAAATCGTCTTTACACGTGAGCTTTCCGAGCTTAAGGGAGATATTCACAAGCTGCAGTGCAGTTTTGCGGAATCGGGAAATCCGCCTGTCAAGGAGGACTTCCCCGAATTGGACATTCTGCTTATCGAGCAGGTAAACGGGCTTACAAACATAATCGTAAAGGGCGACGCGGACGAGAGTATGGCGGTTGTACGAGGGAAAAATCCCGCGTTCTGCGACCTCATTCCGCTGTCGTTAGAGGAGATATTCGTTTATGAAATGGAGGCGCTGAACTATGACCGAAGCAAGCTCATGTAAAAAAAGCTATTTTGGCGCGTATCTGCGGTATCGCCTCGGGCGTATGGGAAGCTTTCTGCTTGTGGGGCTTATCCTGAATCTTATGGTGCTGCCGCTTCAGGGGCTGTTGATGCTTATCCGCGCCAACCGCCTGTACAACATTAACATGACGGGTTCTGGCGGCGCATTGAACTACACCGTGATGGGATACATTACAATGTTCGGCGTGCTTGCCGCGTTTGCCGGACTGGCTTTCACAATGACCTGCGCGGTAAGCTCTTACAATTTCTTTTGCAAAAAAGAATCCGTGGATACGTTGGGTGTGTTGGCGGTGACTTATAAACAGCGTTTCTGGGGAGATTTCCTCGGCGGATTCATTCCGTGTGTTGGAGTGTTTATCCCGTCCGCGCTGATCGGGGTTCTCCTCACGTCCATAGCCCAAAACAAGCTGAATACCGTCACCATAGACGATAAACATATAAACATAATGCCGTTCTTTTTGGGGTTTACGCTTGCGCTGTTTTTCGCGTATTTGTTCGTCTATCTTCTCACCACGCTTGCGGCGGCTTGCTGTGGCAGAATCTCCTCGATGATTATCTTTACGGTGATTTCGTTCGCGGCGATTCCCGTGTTGGGAATTTCCGTTTCAAAGTTCATCACGCTTGAGGCTGTCGGAGTAAGCGATACTCTTGTAAATCAAGTTCAGCAGCTATGTATGCCGGCGGGATTTATTTTCAGCCCCGCTTTGCAGGCAATGGCAATGATGATTGACGAGCGTAATGAAAAGCTTATCCTGGAGCTTTCGGAGCTGGAGTTCGCGGTTATCTCCCCGGTAAGTATTGTAATTTTGATTGTCGCGGCGGTTTTGATACTCGCCCTCGCGTATTTCGCCGGAAAATCACGCAAACAGGAAAACGTAGGCAGAATGTTCGTAAAGCCGGTTTATTTCCACATAGTCGCAATAATAATGTCCCTCGGTGGGTTCTTTATTGTCGCAAGCGCGTTTCGTAATTCCAACCGCAGGCTGATAATTCCCATAGGACTCGGTGTTTCGCTGATAATCGCGGTGATTTTCGAGGTTGTCCGCATACCACGAGTAAGGCAGCTCCCGAAAGCTGCGGCGCGTTGGATCGTAACGGTGGCTTGCAGTATTGGATTGATGCTCCTTATCTCGGGGACGGGCGCGTTTGGATTGATTAATATTCCCGCAGACGTGCAAAGTGTGAAAATTGAATTTTACGAAAACAACACCCACCGTGAGCTGGAGCTTACCGACCACGCGGAAATAACTGAGTTTTTAGAGGTTCACAACAAGAGCATACTCAAAAACAGCGAGTTTATGGAGCGACCCGATGATGCGTACTTTACTTCGGGATTTTCTGTCAGCTACATAACCGCAAACGGAGATGAGGTAATTCGCGGCTATACCGCCAATACCTACGGGTATGACCGCAATGTTAAAACCGTGGATACGCTCTCAAAAAATGTTTTGGCACTATCATTCTACCCGGAAAAGTCAGCGGAAATGCTCAGCGGAAATGTGTTGAATGCCAAAACAGCCATCGCGGAAATTCTCGATAAGATTCCCGTTCCGACAGAGCGGCTGGGCGAGTTCACACAAACACTGCGGCAAGATATACTTGACCATTATGACGCGAATGCAGCCACAATTGGCACTGCGGAGGTCGCCTTTGAAGAATCTTCCGTTTCATATCCGATTCAGAGCAGCTATGAGAACACCATTCGTCTTATCCGCGAATACAACAATGACATCGAGAAAGCTCTCGATGCCAAAGTGATGGATATTAAATGTTTGGTGTTTGAAGATACGAAGATTGGTTCCGAAACATACAGAAAAAGGATTCTTGATTTTGATGTTACTATCCGCGAACGGGATTTGAGAAAACCGAAAGTCAAGGAGCTGTTGGGGCTTATGAAAGTCTACGAATCGAGTGACGATGACAGTAATCTTGGTACGGTGATAGGTATTAATTCCGAAAACGGAATCAACTACTTTATCCCCCCCGCAAACAGAAAATACGCCCTGAAACTCGTTGCCCAAATCGCGGCGGAATTGGTAGAATAACGGCTACAAAGTCGAAAAGTCGGGCAGCTCGTCCATTGTAACGGTTCGGCGGTTGTTGTAGAAATAATGCAGCGAAGTTGACTTGTTGAACGTTTCGGACAGTTCGCCGCTTGGCTTTACGGTATAGCTTCCGTTCCCCGCGGCAGCGAATAGCCACAACGCGTTGTCGCGGCTCATATAATCGATGCTTGGCAGAACGTCACAGAACGTAATGCCAAGCATTTTTGTTGTGGGCAAGGTTTCGTAAATCTCGCCGAATCTCCCCGCAAACGAGGAGTTGGAGTTTTCGTAAAAGCTCTGTCCACCGATGTCAACATACCGCGTCCCCGGAAAATAATCTGCGGAAGAGCCGTTCCATACCCAGATGAGGTTTTTCAGTTTGTGATAAGAGCACAGCCTGTTGAACAGAAATCTCCACAGCAGAACATAATTTTCCGAGCTTTCGCCCCACCAATACAACCCCGAATCCGCGTCGGGAATCGGCTGAAACAGCACGGGAATATCAGCGTCCGAAAGCGGCTTGAGGATCTCCGCCAGCTTGTCCGTGTCTTTAATAAGGGAAACCATCTCCCCCAGAAGAAATCCCGCGTTTATCTGCGCGTTCATTTCGTCCTCGTCAAACATAGCAACGTCCTCGGGGCGCTGCTCCTCAAATGCCGCAGCCAAATCGAAAGCCCCGATGTTGACAGAATGCTTGATGTTCGGAGAATACCAGTGCCACACATATGACAGGAGTCCGCCGTCCTTTCCGAATTTTACCGCAAGCTCCGTTTCGGTTTTGGTAACGTCCTCATCTTCAAACGCGTCCGCAAGCTCGCTTATCCGAATCGCGGGGTATCTGCCCGTTGCCCTGTAAACCGCGTTAAGCTCAGTGTTCGTTCCAAACGTGATGTTCTGCGCGGTGAGGGTTTGTTCGCCGTAAATATCCGAAAAATAACGCATTGCCCCCGCCGTCCGAAGTGAAACATTCGGATTAGCGAATCCCGAGCCCGCGTTATAGCACGCATTTTCCACCACATCGGAGCTTTCGGCAACAATGTAGTCGATCTCGGCTGTTCCGCTCTCCACGGTGAATTGCACCACGTTTTGCCCCGCAGTGAGATACTGATGATCCACCGCGTAGTACTCAAACTTGAACTCACTCTCGGAATCCTCAATAACCCGAGCCGGGCTGGCGGCTTGGTATTTCGGAATGTAGTACGCTCCGCACACCTTATCGCTGATTTTAAGCGTGATTGCCGCGCCGGTTTCCGACCGCGCCGCCAGGATAATACGATAGTGCTGTGAGGTGTTGACATTGATGATGTGTTTCAAAGCTCCCTTTTCGCGCAGCTTAAGATAACCCTTGCCGTCAAACTCGCCGTCCTCGGCAATTGTTCCGTTATGTGAGCCGCCCTCGGCATTCAGCTTGGTGATGAAGTCCTTTTTGTTGATGTCAAATTCGCGGACATCCGATTCTGCGTAATTGTTGATTTCATCGTCTGAGCTGTTCGACGCAGATGCGTCCGAATCCGAGGAATCCCCCGAATAATCGGGAATCCGTGAGCAGGAGCACATCAGACATACTGTCAAAGCAATTGCTAAAATTCGTAAAAGCTTATTCAATGATTATCACATCTCCGTTGTGTATTTCCTCGTCCAATCGCGCGATTTTCCCGTTTATCGTTATGGTTTTCGCGCTTGCCAACAGCGCCGTGGGATTGTCCGAAAACGCCGTTGCGATGTCCAGAAATATCGGCGGATTACCGTCCGCGCGTATGGGGAACTCCGCCTCTATCCCGTTTACCGTGATATGAGGATTGCTGGGTTTTTGCTCTTCGGGAGCGGTTGTCGGAGCATTTGTCGGAGCGGGTTCATCGGAAGTTTCCGCGCGGGAGATTATATCGCCGCTTTTAAGCAGCGATTCCATAGCGGCGGGCTTGTAGTTCAGCAAAACGCTTTCGTTTATCCCGTGCGTTGTCAGCAGTTTTTCGACCGTTTCCGCCTCCACGAGCGAAATTTCATCGCCTTCTTGGATTCGGCGTTCGGCGGTGATTTCCCGACCATTCAGCAGAATGTACCGTCCCGCGCGCTGCTTTTTCCCAAACAGCGTAATGGTAAACGATTTGATTTCCGCCATATCGAAATAATCCGACAGATGCGCCGAAGCGTCCGCGCCGTTTTCTGCGGGGATAACCGTGATTTCGTCCCCTTTGGTAACTACCGTGTTCAGCGAGCCGGGCTTGCCGTTCACGATGATTTCCGCAGTACGCGGCGGCTCACCGCGCAGAGTGATTCGCTCTCCCGAAACGGTGAACGACAGCGATTTGCCGTTTCCGGCAATCATATCCTCGGGGGTGATTTTCGCGAAACTCAACAGCTCGAATACCGTAAGGCGGTTGGTATCGGGCGCACGGAGTTTTCTGCCGTTTATCGTGATTGTGGTGAAGTCGTAGGACACGCCCTCGCCAACGCTTAACGCGATTCCCACGGGAGTCGCATGCTCTGCGGAGAGTGTCATATCCTCGGGCGCGGTGATTCCGCGCAGCAACTCGCGCCGACCCGAAATTACGTGCGAGGGGATGATGTTCAGTTCCTCGGCAACATAGTCCGAAAGTCCCTTGAGCTTGCTTCCGCCGCCGACCAGAAATACCGCCTGCGGCGGAGTAGCGTTCGCGGTGATGATCTCCCGCGCGATGGTTTTTGCAAGCTCCCGTGCGTATGGTTCAATCAGCTTATCGGCACGGTCGCGCGTGATTTTGTGCTCCATCAGCAGAATATCCGTGTAGGTGATGTCCTTTTCAGAGAACGTCTTGATTCGCTCGGCAGTGTTGAAATCTACCAACAGCTCTTTCATGATTGCCTCGGTGATTTCGTCCCCGGCAGTGGTTGCCATTCCATAGGCAGTAACGCTGCCGTCGCGCGATACCGCAACGTCCGAAGTACCCGCGCCGATGTCACACAACGCGCAGTTGATAAGCCGCAGCTCAGAGGGTACTACTGCGTTCATCGCGGCAATCGGTTCCAGTGTCAGGCTTGTCACCGAGAGTCTTGCCATATCCACGGCAGCACACAAGCTGTCCACCACATAGACGGGCAAAAATGCGCCGATGATGTCCGTTACCAGTTGTTCGCCGCGATGTCCCTCGGCATTCTGAACCTTAAAACCGTCCAACGTCAGCGAAATTACACTATGCCCCACGCAGTAAAACGCGGAGGATTCCGTTTTGGACATAAAGTCCTCACAGGTGCGGCGAACCGCGTCCATCTCGGCATTATGAAGCGTTTCCGCCGAAATCGGAGCATTATCCGGCAGTTTGAATTCCCATGACGCGCGCAGCGTTTTCAGCGCTCTGCCCGCCGCAGCGATGCACGCGCTCGAAAGCGTGATTTTATTGCGGTTTTCAAGCTCGCGCTTTACGCGCTTGATGTCCTCAGCCACGGACTTTATATCTTCAATCTGCCCGTCCGCCATAGAGCGCTTTGCGTGAGTGACGCTCTCTACGTCAAGAATTTTGCATCCCTGAGAAGTCTTTTTCGCCAACACGCCGATAACCGTCCGCGTGCCTATATCTAGCGCGAAAATTACATCTCCCTGTGGCGCTTTCTTGGGCGCGAGATTTTTCGCCTTTGGCTTGGGGGTCTTTTTATTTTCCATTTTACTCTCCGTACTCTATTTTAAGCGTATTTCCGTGAACGCCAAGCCCCGGACTGAGCGTGATTTTCAGCTTCTGTTCTGCGGAAAATCCGATGGTTTCGCCGTCTTTTAGCGTTACATCTTCCCCAAGAACATAAGATGTGATATTCAGCAAAAATCCGCGCACTGCGTTGAGATCAACGTTTTCGCGGTCAACGATAACCTCCATCTCCTCTTTTCCGAACCGCCGCATTCCGTATGTATAGATTCCCGCGCGTTTCTCATCGGCGAAGATTCCATACCATATCCAGTTAAGAATCGGATAACCGCCGTCCTCCATCATTCCCGAGAAATCCAGATACTGCTGCGGCGAGAAAACGACCCCGTCCGTATAGAATGCAATCGCATGGTCTTGCCTGAGTGCCGTGCAGACTGCCTTTACAAATATCGTTCCCTTTTCAAGCAAATTGTCATCGCCGCCGAAAATGGATACAATAAGCTGCGCCTTGTGGGTGCTTACGACTTCTACCGCTTCTTTCCACATAAAGTTCGCGCCTGCCCAGTGTTCAGCCTCACCGTCGGGAACAGGCGTGCCGATGTACCCCACCATCACGTTGTATTCGCCCGCCTGAGCAAAAAGCAGCTCGTCCTTGCCGTCAAGCTCTTTGCCGTTTTCATCGACCTCGGAAAGCTCAATGCCCCAGTTCTTCTTGAAGTCGCCAATGAACTTCTCCTTGTCCCACTCCTCCGCGTCAAGCAGCACGAATCCGTTAAACGAGCCAACGTGGTTCTGCTCCTCCGGCTCGTGATGCTCTTCCTTTTTCTTCTTTCCAAAAAGTCCCATAATACACTCCTTATTTTAATTGGCAAATTCGGCACCGCTACAAGCGAACGCTGCGCTGTCGCAGATGGCTCGCCTGCGAGACTTCGTCCGCGGCGGCTTGCCGAATTTGCACTAATCACCGATAACTAGCTTTTGGTTATAATGCGCTTAACCCGAACTCCGAACAGTAGATTATGGTTATAGCCCCATAACTGTCCGCATTAAATTATATAACCGATTTTAAGCGAATTTCCGTCAATGCCAACGCCCTTACTGAATGTTATCGGGTGCTTTTCCTCGGCTGTTGGACCTACCGTTTCACCGTCACGGAACGTAACGTCCTCCTCAATGACATAATCCACAATGTCCGACAGAAACTCAATAATATCGCCGGGTCTGACGGACTGCATTTCCTTGCTAGGAATCAGCACCTCCATCTCCTCTTTGCCGAAACGGCGCATTCCCAACGTATAAATTCCCGCTTGCTTGCGGTCGGTGTACATTCCATACCAGACGAGATTCATTGACGGAAAAGCGTCATACTCGTGCGCCGCAAGCGCGAACTTGCGATACCATTCCGGCTCGTAAACTATTCCTGGGTCGTAATATCCCGTTGCGTGCTTTTGATTCAACGCAGTGGCAACGATCTTTACATACATCTCCGCCTTGTCAAGTAGATGTTCGTTATTGCCCTTAACACCGACAATCAGCGTTGCCTTGTGAGCCTTGGCAACATTAACCGCTTCCGCCCAACGATAGTTTGCTTGCGCCCAATGCTCCGCCTCGCCGTAGGGAACGGGTACAGGTGTAAATCCCACCATCACGGTAAGCTCGCCGATATGCGCAAACACCGCAATATCGTCATCGGGATTTTCCGCGCTGCCCTCGTCCTCAAGCTCAATTCCCCAGTCCGCCTTAAAATCCGCGAGGAACTGTTTTTTGTCCCACTCGGGTTCGTCCAACAGAACAAATCCGCCGAATTCTCCAATGTTCTTAAACTCCGTTTCGCGGATTTCCTCGTCCATATTTTTCTTTCCGAAAAGTCCCATACCCTTCTCCTTAGTCTTTTATTTTAAGCACCTTGCGAAGCTCCTTTTCCGCCGAGTTCATCATTACGACAAGCACTGTGTCGCCGCTGCAAAGTGTTGTATTACCGCGCGGAATTATGGTTTTTCCGCCGCGCGAAATGCATGCTAAGTTGCACCCGCTTGGAATCGCCAGCTCGGACAGCTTTTTTCCCTCCAACGAGTAGTTTTTGGGAATCGTGATCTCCATCATCGAAGCCTCCTCGCCGTCCAGCTTCATCAGCTTTTTCATCGCGCTCAGGTCGATTTCGTGGTCGAGAAGCTGAATGATGTTGTCCGTTGCCGAGATGACAATATCCACGCCAAGGTCTTTCAGCGCGTCCGCGTTTTTGGGATTGTTGACTTTCGCGATCGTCTTTTTCACCCCGAACCGCTGCTTCGCGATCTGACAGCACACGAGATTGCTCTCGTCCAGACCCATAACCGCGATAACGCAGTCCGCCTTTGCCGCGCCGCAAGCCTCAAGAGCCTCTACCGTTGTGCCGTTTCCGCAGCTTACCTCCGCGTCGAGATTGTTCGCGCAGTGTCGGCTGCTCTCCTTGTCCTGCTCGATTATCGTAATCGAGTAATCACCGTGTTCCAGCAGCGTTTTCGCGAGATAGAACCCCACCTTTCCGCCGCCAACTATAATTGCTTTCATACTCTCTCCTTATCTGAATGGCAAATCCGAAACCGCACATATAAAATCCGCTTTGCGGATTTTATATGTGCTTGCTGAGCGTCACGGCACACCGCTTCGCGGTATGCCGCGCCGCTCGCATTTCGGATTTGCACTAATCACCGACAGGTTGCCATGTCATTCTACGCTTTACGGGCAAAAATCAGCTTGTCGCCCTCGGCGAACGTCAGCGGCTGACCGCGATACATTATAAATCCCGAGTTCTTGCGGATTATGCCGAACAGCACTTCCTCGTTTTCGTACTCGATATCTTCGGGCGCGCCTTCAATAAGCTGCTCCGGAAGATCCAGCTTGGTAAAAATCACCGTGTGATTCTCAAAGTTTATCACATCGCTTTCGGTGGACTTATCCTCTTCAATTGCTGCGCAAGCCGCGCTGACGGTAAGTTTGGTCGGGCAAATCACATTGATTCCCAGTTCTTCAAAGACCTTGCCTTTCTCAATATCGGTGATCCGCGCGAAAATTTTCGGAACATTGAACATCGTCCGCGCCAATTGCGACACCATAATATTCATATCGTCCTGAGCCGTAACGGCAAACAGCGCGTCACAGGTCTGGATTCCCGCGCGCCGCAGCACATCGCAGTCGATCGGAACACCGACTGTCGTAAATCCGCCAAAGCTCGGTGAAAGCGAATCGAATTTCGCGCTCACCTTATCGATTACCGACACATCGTGCCCCTTTTTGTCCAGAGTTTCGGCAAGCGCCGAGCCAACCATTCCGCAGCCTATTACCAAAATATCCATGTCTCTCTCCTTATTTTGAAAACAAATCCCTGTTTGGACAACGCTTCCCGTGCCTTCGGCACGGAGCGTTGTTCCCAAACTGCGCACTTTTTCCTTTGCGGACTTCGTCCGCAATTCCGCTTCGCGGAATCGGAAAAACTGCGCCGGTGGTTGTATTGTTTCACTCGCGTTTTGGATTCGATTTTATCGTCGATTTGTGGATTTTATTATTGCGCCCCATCACTTTCCTACGCAAAATCTCTCGAAAACCCCCTCGATAACCTCCTCGGAGGCTCTCTTGCCCGAAAGTTCGTAAATCGCGTCCAAAGCCTGTTCAAGGCTTACCCCAACTGCGTCCGGAGTAACTCCAAGCCGCGCGGCAATCGATGCTTCGTTCACCTCGTCTGCCGCGCGGAGTACGCACGCTCTTTGACGTTCGTTGGCAATGAACCCCGCGTCCGCGTTGAAATTTGCGAGATTCAGCCGTTTAATTATTTCTCTGCCAAGAATTTCCGCGCTTTTCTCGTCCCTCGCGGTGATTTGTACAACCTCTCCGAATCGGGATTTCAACTCCTCGAAATTCAATTTCGTTTCGAGGTCGGATTTGTTCACCACCGCGACAACCTTTTTGTTCTTCAACAGCCCGAACAGCCGCCTGTCCTCGTCCGAAAGCTCGGTTGAACCGTCAAACACCGCCAGTACAATATCCGCGTCACGGAGCTTTTCGAGCGCAAGCTCCACGCCGATTTTCTCCACCTCGTCCTCGGTTTCGCGGATTCCCGCGCAGTCGCACAGCCGCAGCACCGCTCCCTCAATATTGGCGGTTTCCTCCACCACATCGCGCGTTGTCCCCGCAATGTCGCTGACGATACTTCGGCGGTGACCCAAGAGGGCGTTCATAATGGTGGACTTCCCGACATTCGGTTTGCCGACGATCGCACAGGAAATTCCCTCGCGGATTATCCGCCCCGTATCGTAGTCCGCAAGCAGCTCGTCCAGCTCCGATTCCACAGCAGTGATTTTCTCAATCAGCCATTCCTCCGTAACCGCGGGAGTATCATCATCGGGATAATCTATCCACGCGGAAATCTGCGCGGAAATTTCGAGAATCATCTCGGAGATTTTCTCCGCGCGGCGGAACAGTGCTCCCTCGCGTTGAACGTTCGAGCAAGCAAGACTTTGTTTGCCCTGCGCCGAAATTATATCCGCAACCGCCTCGGCTTGCGTCAGCGACATCTTGCCGTTAAGCAGCGCGCGTTTGGTGAACTCTCCCGCGCCTGCGGGGCTTGCGCCCGCTTTCAGACACGCGGTAAGCAATCGCCGCGTTACGTAGATTCCGCCGTGGCACGAGATTTCGCACACGTCCTCGCCCGTGTAGGAGTGCGGCGCGCGGAATACCAGAATCACGCCGTCATCAATGTATTGTCCGTAATCGTAAATCCGCCCGTATGCTGCCGTATATCCACGCATTTCGGTTATCGCCTTACCCGAAACGGGCTTGAAAACCCTTGCCGCAATGTCAAACGCGTGTTCTCCCGAAATACGCACTACGGAGATTCCTCCCACGGCGGGCGGAGTGGCGATCGCGCAGACGGTTTCATCGAATTTCGACAAATCGCTCACCCCTTTTTCTTTCCGAACAGACGCCCGAAAAATCCCTTTTTCTCCGAATCATCGGGAATTTCCTCGTCAGAATCATCGCTGTCCCCCGGCTCGTAGCCCTCGGAGAACACTCCCGACAGAATCGGTTTTGCCTTGAACTCCTCGCCCATATCGTCCAATAGATAGGTATACGTCCGCGAGGGAACATCGAGCCTATAATCCGCGAGATTGTCACATTCGAGGACCTCCGCGAGTTTTTCGCCCATACGTTCGGGAATCGTTTCGGCGGCGGAGTTGTAATACTCCTCGCACGCAATATTGTACTCCTCCGCAGGGTTTCGCCCTGCGATCTGAGTTAAATGGATTCCCTCGCGCAGATAGACGGTATAGTCCAGATAATCGCACCAGAACTCGTTCAGCAGAGCCGCGAGAATATGGTTTTGCAGCGTTTGCAGCTCCTCTTCGGGGAATTTTGCCGCCGCTTTTTCATACAAATCTGACTTCTGCCAAAATTCACTGTTGTATGTGCCGTCAAGCAGCGACCGTCTGCGGCGGAACGTCAACTCGCGGTGCTTTTCACCGATCATTGTGTATTTCATCAGGTTTACGCGGTCATCAAAGGTATCTCCCTCGGAGATTCGCTGAACGCGTTCCGCCTCGCGCAAAACCGCTTTATCCATGATTTTGCCCTCGATTTTCTCGGTAGGGTAATGCCGTCCGCACAATCCCTTGAGGTCGAATTTCACCATAATTTCATCGTCCAAAGCCGCGAAAAAACGGCTTTTTCCGGGGTCGCCCTGACGTCCCGCGCGTCCGCGTAATTGTTGGGTGATTCGTGAGCTTTCACGCATTGAGGTCGCGATAACCAACAGCCCGCCCGCGTCTGTCACGAAATCCTTATTGTGACCGTCCTCGCAGCCGAGCTTGATATCCACGCCGCGCCCAGCCATATTCGTGGAAATCGTCACCGCGCCGCGTTCTCCGGCGGCGGCGATGATTTTCGCCTCATCGGCGTTGTTTTTCGCGTTCAGAACGCTGCACTCGATACCGATTTTGCGCAAATCCTCGGCAAGGGATTCGCTCTCGGAAATGCTTGCCGTTCCGACAAGCACGGGCGCGCCCTTTTCGTGTGATTCGCGGATCGCCGTTATGATTTTTCCGCGCTTTTCCTCCGCGTCATAATACAGCTCCAACGGCTCGTCAACGCGCTTACACGGCAGTCTTGTCGGGATCACCTCGGTGAGGATCCCGTAGAACTTCTCAAACTCCTCGCGTGCGCTTTCGGCAGTGCCCGACATTCCCGACAGCTTTGGATAAAGCCGCGCAAAGTATTGCAGCGCGATGTTGCCCATAATCCGCCCGCGCGAGGTAATTTTGAGGTCGTGCTTTGCCTCTGCCGCAGCTTGCAGCTCTCCGGGGAAAACCCGCCCTGGAGCTGCGCGCCCCGTAAACTCATCTATCAATATAATTGCGCCGTCCTTGACGATGTAGTCTTTATTTTCCGTGAGGACGTCCCTCGCCTTAAGGCATGCGCAGATTTTCGCCAGCAGTCCCGCGTTCTCCGCATCGTAAATATCGCAGTCAAACAGCTCCTCCGCCTTGTCCGCGCCCGAATCCGTGAGATACACATTGCGCGTATCCTCGTCCATCTCGAAATCCGTGTCGGTAAAATCCGCGAGTTTTTCATAAATCCCGCGCATATCCCCGTTTTCGCGCACGGCGACATCACCCGCGATAACAAGCGGAATACGCGCCTCGTCAATCAGGATACTGTCCGCCTCGTCCACAATGGCGAAGTTCAACTTCTCCGGGAACACCATCTCGTTTGTGTCAAAGCACACAAAATCACGCAGATAGTCGAATCCCGCCTCCTTTGCGGTGGTGTAGACGACCTGCTTGCGGTATATTTCGCCGCGTTCGTCTCGCGGAGTGTTCTCGGTTATGCAGCCGAGCGAAACTCCCATTTCATCATAGATAGGGCGCATCCAGTCACAGTCGCGCCGCGCGAGGTAGTCATTGAACGTAAGAATATGGACTTTCTCTCCGCCAAGCGCGGCATAACAAGCCGCGAACACTGCCGTAAGCGTCTTGCCCTCGCCCGTCTGCATTTGCACCATTTTCCCCTCGGAGAGGTGAATCGCGGCGGAAAGCTGCTCGTCAAACGGCGTGATTCCAAGCGTTTTCTGCGTTGCCCGATATACCCGCGCGAATACCTCCTCAAGTGAATCGGCAAGGTCGCTCGGCTGTGCGGCATCCGTGCCGCGCCTTTGGCGACCTTGCGGCAACATCGTGTTACCCCCGTCACATTCGCCGCTTTCGGCAAGCTGCTTGATTTTACCGATTGTAGATTTAATATCCAAGATTTTCCTCCATCAATATGCGTATTCGCGGATAATTCTGCGCGTCAGGTTCTCAAGTTCATATCCGCGTGCACACAACCAACGCGTAACCGTGCGCGTGGTCTGTCCCAGCCGCGACAACTCGCATAGGCGCTCGAAATTCACCCATTTAGCCGCGCAGACCTCCTCGGACTGCAAATGCAGCTTGCCCAATGGCACGTCCTTTACCAGAATATAGAAATCACGCAGCATACTGTCGGTGGTGATTGTCCACTCGGGGCGCAGCTCATTTTCATACGCGCGTATTCCCGTTTCCTCGAACAGCTCACGCACCGCTGCGGCTCTGCTGCTCTCGCCGGAAACCGCGCAGCCGCCTGAGCATTCCCATTTTCCGCCGCTGGTCTTTTCGGGAACGCGTTGGGTAAGCAGAATTTCCCCTTTCCGATTAATCGTCATAACCTGAACAACAATATGATATTCTCCGCGCGGAATAGGCGCGCCGCGCCGAATACTTCTTCCAAGAGGAATCCGATTCGCGGAATACAAATCAAAATATTCCATTTTTTAACTTCTCCGTTATGCTTTAGATTTATACATTATATATTATAACATATATAAACGGAAATTTCAAGGTTGACAGAGTAAAAAATTTATGATATAATAAAGACAATCTAAATAACCTTATAATAGAAACCAAAAAAGGACGGACAACTATGTACAACCCCATAATTTTTGACCTTGACGGCACACTTCTGAACTCCCTCGCGGATTTGATGACTGCGGGGAATTACGCGCTGGAGCAATGCGGATTCCCAACGCACACCGAGAGCGAGTACCAATATTTTGTCGGCAACGGAATCCCCAAGCTGATTGAGCGTATCTGTCCGCCCGATTCGGACGGCGAAACCTTGAAACGCGTCCACGGAATCTTCACGGAGTATTATGAACAGCATAAGTCCGACCTTACACGCCCCTACGAGGGAATGTGTGAGCTGCTTGAGGAACTGAGAAACCGCGGAATTATCGCCGCTTGCAACACAAACAAGGACAGTCATTTTGCCGAAGAGCTGCTGAAAATGTTCTATGGTGACACTATCACCGAGGTGGTCGGAGCGGGGCTGGGGTTCAATATCAAACCCGACCCCGGTGCGGCGCTGTATCTTGCGGAGAAGTATGCAAAACCGGGTTGTAAGCCGCTATATGTAGGCGACAGTAATGTGGATATGCAGACCGCCATTAATGCTGAAATGGACGTTTGCGGTGTGTTGTGGGGATTCCGCACACGCGAGGAGTTGGAAAAGTTCAATCCCGCTCATATCGCCGAGAATGCCGATAAACTTCGTGAAGTTATTTTAGGAGAGTAAAATGAAAATTGAACATATTGCAATGTGGGTTAATGACATTGAGTCGGCACGGGAATTTTTCGTAAAATACTTCGGAGCAATTTCGGACAGCGGATACCACAACCCCGAAACGGATTTCCGCTCGTATTTTTTGACTTTTTCCGACGGTGCAAGACTGGAGATTATGACGATTCCGCAAATTGACAACGCGGAAAAAACGCTGTTTCGCACGGGATACGCGCATATCGCCTTTTCTGTCGGGAGTGCGGAACGCGTTGACGAGTTGACACGGGAGTTGAAAAGCGCGGGTTATCGGGTTCAAAGTGAACCGCGCCGCACGGGCGACGGGTATTATGAGAGCTGCATAGCCGACCTTGAGGGAAATCTGATAGAGATTACGGTGTGAAATAATCCCCTTAAATTGGCATCTTATGCAATGTGCACAAAACATCCTCTCTTTGTTTGTGTGATTCGTCAATAATACCGCTTGAAATTCAGTTTGAAATATGATATAATAAAACGGTGATACAGATTAGCTGTATTGAATGAACGGCTAAACAAACAAAAAGAGAGGAATTATTATGAAGAAAATTATTGCACTTGCGGCCGCATTGGTCGTAACCCTCAGTCTTGTTGGCTGCAATGATAACAATGAATCCCCCACGGGCGGCAGCAGCACTACCACGTCCGAGGCAACGAACAACTTCTCCAATGAGGAAAGCACAACCGAAAGCACCTCTTCCACCGAGGAGAGCACCACCTCTACCGAAGAGAGTACCCAACCTCCCGAAAGCGGCGAGGATTTCGTTATCGAGCTTCCCGAATCGCTTCAAAGCCTTGAAAAAACTTCTGTTGATAATCTTCAGTATACCGTTTGGTGGCTTATTGGCGGTATGGTTGACGGAGTAGAGCTTAACGATACGGATATGGACGATCTTAACGAGATGTTTGGCGGTACGTTTACACTTCTTTTCCAAGAGGACACAAATGTAAACATCTCTGCCGGAGAAAACTTTGCCGAAGCGGTTTATGTACTCTCCGACAACAACAGCAGCATTTCAATCGAGAATGAAAACGCTATGGCAAAAGGCGTCTTTGTTAGTATAGATGGTGTTCCGACACTGCTGATGGTTCAAAAAGACAGTCCCAATGTCATTCTGTATATGCAGCAGATTGACGAGAGATAATAAAGTATAATAACCAATCCGCGGCTTGATTAAAGCCGCGGATTATTGCTTTTACGATTTATTCACGTTTCGTTGATTTTAGAACCACTCTTGAATATCAATGCCGCGAGCAGACCAAAGAACACCGCCGCCGCCAGTCCGACAGCCGCGTTTGTGAATCCGCCCATAAACGCGCCGAGGATTCCGTTTTGGTCAACCGCTTCACGAACACCCTTGGCAAGCAGATTTCCGAATCCCGTCAGCGGAACGGTCGCTCCGCCGCCCGCGAGGTCGACAATAGGCTGATACCAGCCCAATCCGCCGAGAATCACTCCGGCAACAACATACGATGTCAGGATTCGCGCGGGTGTGAGCCTTGTCAGGTCAATCATCACTTGTCCGATTGCGCACAGCAGTCCGCCAATCAAAAACGCCCAAACATATTCCATTAACATATCTTTACTCCTTATCTTAAAAGCAAATTGCGAACCGTTGACATTCCCTTCGGCAATGTCAACTAGCCGAGCGTCACGTAACATCGCTGCGCGATGTTACGTGACGCTCGCTTTCGCAATTTGCACGAGTCCCCAAAAGGTTATTTTGGGTTATAACGCGCTAAAATTTCTCTTCGAGCAGTGGATTGCGGTTATAACCGAAATAACTGTCAGCTGTTACAAATTTCGACTGCGTGAGCTATACCAGGGATTGAGCCGCCTTGCTGAACCATTGTCGGGGACATCAGCGCACCTGTTGCGACATACAGAATCCGTTTCATCTCACCGGATTGCACCTTTTTAAGGAAATGCGCGCACATCATCGATGCGGAGCAGCCGCACCCCGAGCCGCCCGCGTGGACGTCCTGATTTTCGCGGTCGTAAATCATCAGTCCGCAGTCCTTGTGGTAACGTTTCAGCCCTATTCCATCGCGGAGCATCAGCTCGTACAGCATATCGCTGCCGACTTGCCCTAAATCGCCCGTGATAACCGCGTCATAGGTTTCGGGGTGAGTTCCCATATGCTTGAAATGGCGCGTAATCGTGTCATATGCCGCGCCCGCCATCGCCGCTCCCATATTGTTCTGGTCTTTGATTCCCATATCTTGGATTTTGCCTGCTGTTGCCGCGCGGATATACGGCGGCTTTTGCGCGGAGGTAACGATCGCCGCTCCTGCTGCGGTTGCTGTCCATTGCGCCGTTGGAGGTCTTACACCGCCATAGTTCAGCGGGAATCGGTATTGCCGCTCTGCGGACGAGAAATGCGAACTGGTAACCGCCGTCGCGTTGTCCACATAGCCCGCGTTCACCATTGCCGCCGACAGCAGCAAGCCCTCCGCAAAAGTCGAACAAGCTCCGTAAATCCCCAGAAACGGGATATAGAAATCTTTCAGCCCATAGGACGAGCCTGTGCATTGGTTAAGCAAATCCCCCGCGAAAATCAAGTCCATATCCGCCGGGAACAGCCCCGCCTTGTCCATCGCGTGGGTGAGCGCCTTTTTCTGGAGCATAGCCTCCGCTTGCTCCCACGTGTCCGAATCGCCCTTGTTGTCCTCAATCACCTCATCAAACTCGTCGCCGTGAGGACCGTCGCCCTCCGTCTTTCCGACAACCGACGCGAACGTCAGGATCGACGCGTTGCTGAATTTAAGGGTTTTCCCTTCACAAATCGCCATATGAGAGCCTCCTTAAAACAGCGTTGAGATATAGTAAATTATCCCGTAAATAATGGACGCGGAAATTCCGTAAACTATTACAGGACCCGCGATGACGAACATCTTCGCGCCGAGTCCAAGCACAAATCCCTCGCTTTTGAAGTCCAGCGCGGGAGATACTACCGAGTTCGCAAAGCCCGTAATCGGCACAAGCGTTCCCGCCCCCGCGTGCTGAGCTATGCGGTCATAGAGCTTGAGTCCCGTCAGCAGCGCCGACAGAAAAATCAACGTCATTGAAGTCCACATTCCCGCTTGGTCGATTCCCACTCCCATATATTGGTAGAGGTTCATAAGTGCCTCGCCGATTACGCAGATTCCTCCGCCGATCACAAATGCCATTGGAATGGTCTTGTACATTGCCGAGGGCGGGGAAATCCGCTTGGCAAGCTCACTATATTCCTGATTCGATATATTCATAAGGTTGCTCCTTTCAAATCAAAACATTTTTTCAGCGTTTCTCGCTGATTTTATACGGTTATTTTGTTGAAAAAGGGCGAAAAAATACTGATTTCGGCGATAGAAAATGTTGACAATCAAATAAATTTGTGATATAATAAGTTAACAGTTATTCGGGTTATAACCATAATCCACTGTTTGAGGAGCAGTCCGGGGCATTATAATTACAAGAAACCTACCGAAGAGCGGTGCAAATTCAAAACGGCGGAAGCGCAACCTGCGGAGCTTGCGCGGTTTTGAATTTGCTATTAAAATAAGGAGGAAATTATGGATATTTGGGAAATACTTTACGAAAAAGCAAAGGAGCAATATCACCCCGAAGATGTTTCGCCTTTTATAATGGCGCATCATGTTGTATGCGCGTTGGAAGCCGAAAACGGGGAGATTTTCACGGGCTTTTGCATTGAGGGCTGCAGCGGAGTTATAAATTTATGCGCGGAACGTGTAGCGGCATTGAATATGTACGTAAACAGCGGACAGACCGTGGTAAAGCGTCTGATAGCCTTTATGGACAAACCGCCCGAGGAGAACGGCGGTATGCCTTGCGGAGCGTGCAGAGAGTTCTTTATGCAGCTAAACATCAAGAATGAGGATATGGAAATAATGGTCGACTATGAAAAACGTCAGACTGTCACGCTCAAAGAGATTCTGACCGGTTGGTGGGGCAGAGGACGTTACGAAAACGCGTCAAAATAAAGTACATAGCAAAAAGCTCCCGTGGTTTTATCCACGGGAGCTGATTTTTTATATCATCAAATAAACGCGTAATTCGACTTTCCGCTCTTCTTAACGGAGTACATCGCATCGTCCGCCTTACCGATAAGGTACTCAACACGAGTGTTGTAGTTGTCTTTAATAACGGCGATACCGATAGAAACGCTTACCGACAAACGCTCTCCAATGTCCGCGTCAAAGCCCTCGGCGAGCTTATTGATGAGGGTCTGCGCGATTTTCGCGGGATCGTTCACCTCGGAGTTTCTTACCATCATAACAAACTCGTCACCGCCGTAGCGTCCCGCGAAACCAATTCCATCAACGGTTTCCTTGATAGTCTTTGCGAGGAATTTCAATACCTGGTCGCCTGTTGCGTGAGAGTAGTTGTCATTGTAGTGCTTGAAGTTATCCACATCAACGAACAGTACCGCCATTTCGGACTTGCGCATCTCGGACAGCGAGATTTCGTTGTCGATCTGACCCTCAATGGTTTCACGGTTGTACAGCTCGGTAAGTGCGTCATAGCTTGCGCGCTCGGTGAGCTGCTGCTCTGACTTCTTCGCGCGGTCGATATCCACCATAACTCCGACAACCTTCTGAACGCTGCCGTCCTTGTCCTTAAGGGTTTCCGTTCTCATCAGCACCCAGATAAAGTCACCGTAAATGTTTTTGATTCGGTATTCGTTGCGTTCAAAGTTTCTGCCCTTTTCAAGACCGTCAAGGTCTTTTCTGTAACGATTAATATCATCGGGGTGAACCTTTGCTTTCAGCAGGAAGCTGTCGCCAAAGTGGTCAGACGGAGCGCGATAGCTGAACTTCTTGTTGAAGTTGTTCGAGAAAGAAACCTCGTTGGTTTTGAAATTCCACTCAAAGATGATATTGTCGGACATTTCGGAAATAACTCTGTATCTGTCCTCGCTGATAACAATTTCATCAACCAGATTATTGAACGCGCGGGACATCTGTCCGTATTCGTTATTTGCCATATTGCCGATACGCGCCTCATGGTCGCCGCGGCGGATCTTCTCAAGAGTTTCTTCAATTGTTTTAAGCGGCCTTGTAACGGAGTTGGAAACGATAAACGAAATTCCAACACTTACCAGCGCAAGGATAACCGCTGCCACAATAACCGGAATAAGTACTGCGTTGTAGAAGATGTTATTTCTTTCCGTGGGGCAGCTTACGATTGCCGAAAGACCGTTCTCACCGCCGACTTTCGCCACCACGGCGATGTAATTCTTGCCCGAATCACGATATTTAATAACTCCCGAAATACCGTCCGCAGCTGCGGTAAGGTTCGCGATGTTGTCGTTAAATTTACCCTTAACATTGGAATTGATTACCGTACCCGCAGACCAGTTTCCGCGCGTGTCAACGATATAAACCGTACCCTCCGAATCGTAGAAACTTGAGTTTGCGGTGATATTGTACAGCATAGTCCCCTTTGTTGAGATATCATAGCTTAAAAACAGCCAACCACTGCCCACTTTTTTCTTGATAATCATTGAGGCACTCTTGGTATCGCCAGTGGCATCATCAAAGCACAGAGTATCTTCGGGATATTCGGAGAACTTTTCAAAGTTCACCAATGTATTTCCCGTATTCGACCCCGCGATGATATTTCCCGAGCTGTTGGTAAGGCTCGCCGAGGTGATCAGCTTGTTTTCTGACAGAAAACGCTTGAAGAAATCGGAGGCGGCGCTCATATCGTCCAAGCTGTTAGTACCTCCCGCAATCGCCTTGATTGCGGGATACTCCGAGATACCGGAAACATCATCGTTCACCATGTCGATAACGGACTGAAGATTTGTCGATCCGCTCTCTGCCATACTTTTTAGAATAGCATTTTCGCGGCTGCCGGCATCTGAAGTAACGAGATACCCCGCCAAAAAAGAGCTTACAATCAGCGGACAGATGGCAAATAAAATTGCCGATATCACTATCATTGCTTTAACTTTCATTGGATTCTCCCCGTTTCTATATTATATTTCCGAAAACAGAGCAAAAAAACAGTCTGTAGAAGAGTTTGTTTCCGTCAGAAACAAACTCTTAATTTATTCGGTTCTCCCCGCCTGCGGCGGGGAGAACCGAAAGTTTATGTACAGCCTGAATACTCTTATACTATTATTATAACACAATCAAATCAAAATGTAAACACTTTTGACAGATTATAAACAAACATTTAGACATTTTTATGAACTTTTCACAAATTCTTAAACGATTTTTTGTGAAAGTTACAAATAACTGCGAAAATTTTTTTCAACTTTCGTATATTTCTAC
>CAMWMN010000009.1 GCA_947175385.1 uncultured Clostridia bacterium
GGAGGGAATACGGCTTTTGTACTACGGAGGACGGATACTACAAGCTGGTAAATCCCGATGATTACGCGGACATTTTCTGGAAGATTTATGGCGGCGATGACAAAAATCAGGTGGTTGTTATGGTAACAGCTATGGCGGATATAATCTTTTTCGACAATGAAGGCTTCTTTAACTTTATTGATATTCGTCACGAGGTATGCGACGCAATTGGACAAAGATTCTCATTGACAATGCGGCGAATAAAAACCGCGGATTTCCGCCACACCTTATTGTCGTGGGAGCCGTATGAGAACGCGGTGGAAAAGCTCGGCGTTCCCGCGTATGATGAGTGCTTTGCATATGAGCCGCTGTTGAGCCTCGGCGGTAAGGAAAAGCTTGAAAATCTGCGTAAGGTGAATTTGTCGGTTCATCTCGATATTGTCAGCCAAATGCAAGACCCTGCTGAGTGGTGATAAATCGAATATTTAACCCCCACGACTGCCATCGCGGGGGTCTTTTTGTGAACGTAGTCTGTTGTAATTGCACCACGCAAATCCCGATTTGTCAACCCCTTTACAAATTTTATATAAAAAGTTCTCGCAGACAACGAGGATTATTTTTCTCCAAAAAACAGCATAAAAACCCCTTGCTTTTTCCAAAAAAGTATGTTATAATAAAAGAGAGTAGATTAAAGCGGGTTACCGTGATAATAAATCGGGGGAATGCGTATGACATACAAAGAGAGTTTTATCAAGTTTATGGTGGACAGCGGGGTGCTGAAGTTCGGCGAGTTCACGCTGAAAAGCGGCAGAATCGCTCCGTACTTCATCAACTGCGGGAATTACAAGACAGGTGCGCAGTTGGCGCGGCTCGGCGAATATTACGCGGAGTGCATAAACGAACACGGACTTAAACCCGATACGCTGTTCGGTCCCGCGTATAAGGGGATTCCGCTGTCGGTGGCGGCTTGTACCGCGCTGTATAATAAGTACGGTATGGACTGCAACTACTGCTTTGACCGCAAGGAAGTCAAAGACCACGGCGAGGGCGGAATGTTCGTCGGCAAGACCCTTGAGGACGGCGAAAAGGTGGTCATCATCGAGGACGTTATGACCAGCGGAAAAGCTCTGCGTGAGGTTCTGCCCAAGCTGCGGGGCGCGGCGGAAATCGACATTGAGGGTATGATCATCACCGTTGACCGTGCGGAAAAGGGTCTGGAATCCAGCAAGTCTGCGGTTCAAGAGGTGTATCACGAGTTCGGCGTGAAAGTGTATTCCATCGTGAATATCGAAGATATTATCGCGGCACTCGAAAACGGAATTATCCCGGGCGCGGAATATGTTTGCAAGATGAAAGAATACCGCGAAAAATACGGCGCTTGACAGTTGACAGGGGTGAGGTTAATGTTTATTAAGGTGGCGACAGTTGTTGCGTTAGGCGCGACTTTGGCATTGAGCGGCTGCGCGAGTATCGCTCATCAAGACAATCTCGCGGGAAAAGGTTTCGTGTACGAGAAAGGCGGATTCCCCGACAGGTTCGGAATACAGTTGTACGATGACGGCGGCTTTACTTATTATGTGGGAGCGTTCAGCAGTCACGTCGGCTACGGAACTTGGGAGCTTGACGGCGATACGCTGATTCTCCGTGAGAATGCCAACACGACCGGATATTCAAACATATTCAAGTTTAAGGTCAGCGAGGATTCGCTGAGCTATATCGCCGAAGGGTCGGACAAATTTATGTATGTTGACGTTGGCGATGGTGAGAAATTCACGGAGGAAAAGTTAAGCGGGTTTCCGTTTTGAGTTGGGCATTATAGCCAAAAGCAAGTGTTTGGTGATTCGTGCAATTTTCGTCTGTACGGTTCGCAATTTGCTATTTAGATAAGGGGGTCTTTGTTATGACAGTTGGAAGAACGGCAAGATTACAGTTTAATATGGCAAAGGTTCAGACCCAATACGGGTCGGCTCTAGATAAGCTCCAAGGGCAGTACCTTGCGGGCAAATTCAACAATTACGGCAAGTTTTCAAGCTCCACACAATCGCTGAACGACCTGCTTAAGAGCAACGCGCTCAAGAATAAGAGCGATATTTACCGCGAGAAGTTCAGCGAGCTGTATAAAAGCATCTACGGGATTGACGATTCCTCGGAGAGCGAAAGCTCGGTTGCTTCCTCACAGTCTATCAAGACCGCCTCGGCAAACGCGGGCGGCGCGGCGGAGAGCATCAAATCTTTCGCTAATGATTTGAAATACGGCGGCGAGGTGGACATTGACGCGTATAAGGCACAAGCACAGAGCTTTGTGGATAACTACAACTCGATGATTGATAAGGTGGGAAATTCCGACAATCAGAACGTTCTGCAAAAGGGCGTGCTGATGGTAAACACGGGTAAGGTCTACTCAAACTCCCTCAGGCGCGCGGGGATTACCGTGGGCGCGGACAACAAGCTCACACTGAGTGATGACCTGTCCAAAATCAAAGCATCGGATATCAAAACGGCATTCGGCACGAATGGATTCTCCGATAAGGTAATTCAGAAGTCGCGGCAGATAAATACTCTGACTGGCGGTTCGGGGCTGTTCACCAAGAAAGTGACAAGCTCTAACAAGACCGACTCCACCGAGAAAACCGATAATTCCGGCACTCTCAAGGAGATGACAAACGCGGTCAAGGAAGCGGCGACCGCAGTCAAATCCTACATACACGGGCTGGGTTCGGAGGAAAACTCGTTCTCCGCGACCGACTTCACCGATACCGCAAAGGACTTCGTAAACAAGTACAACTCGTTTATGGACGAGATGGAAAAGTCCAATAAATCGACAATTCAGCAAAAGGGAACTACTCTTGCGGGTACAGCGCGCGCATACAAGCATATGCTAGGACGCGCGGGGATTTCCGTGGACGAAAACGGCAGACTGTCCATCACGGACGCGATTAAGGACATCACCGAAAAGGACGCGAAGTACTCTTTCGGCAGCGGCGCATTCCTTGATAAAGTAACCGAAAAGGCGAATCAAGTCAACTCTCTTGTAAGCAGCGCCAAGGCTATGGGGTACAATTCCGACAAGACCTCGAACTACGCATACACCAGCGGCGCACTTTATTCCGTCTATGCGTAAGGGAACGTCTGAAATGAAAAGCAAAACGTTTTGGACAACCAAAAAGAGGATAGTAATCATAGTCGGAGCGGTTTTGCTTGTTGCGTATCTCTCCTTTTGTATCGTGGACTGCGTTCGGTTAAGGAAATCCGCGAGATATACTCAGCCGCTTATCACGCTTTCAATCGTAAGTGATTCCCAAGAGGGTTATTCCTATTATTACGGATTGGGATATAAGGTGAAGTATTCAATCCCAAAGTTCGCGGGAGAGGAAAACGGTATTATCCGTTATGACGAAACGGGAAACAGCGCAGAATTTTCGTGGCTTGGCATACCGATATGGGGCTGGTGGCTATAATACGGTTTTAGCAAAATATAATAATCCCCCGCTCCGGTGGAGCGGGGATTTATTATTTATAAACCGCAATCCCCCGCCAACAACGGGGGATTCGATTATATATTCAACATTTTTTAACAGTTGAATGTTGAAAACTCTGTGGAATATGTTGAAAACTCGTTGACAAGCCGTTGAAGAGTGTCACTCTTTAACCTTTTCACGGTGTTTGCGAGTCTGGGCGGCGAGAAGCTCCTCAAACTCATCATGCGGCATCGGGCGGTAATAGAAGAATCCCTGAATCATATCGCAGCCGAGGTCGCGGAGGAAGTCCACCTGAACCTGAGTTTCCACGCCCTCGGAAACCGTTTCGAGGTTAAGGCTCTTGGCAAGCGTCACCACCGAGGATATTACCTTCTTGCTCTTATCGGTGAGGTCGTTTCTGAGGAAAAATCCGCCGTCAATCTTCAGTGTGTCGAACGGCAATTGCGTAATGAGATTCAGCGAGGAATACCCCGAGCCGAAATCGTCCACCGAAATGCGGAATCCGCGGTCTTTGAACCACGAAACCGTGTCAACCAGTTTTTCAATGTGGTCGGTAAGCAGCGTTTCGGTAATTTCCAGTTCTATATACTCATGCGGAACGCCAATTGCGTCCACAAGGGAGTTCAGCTTGGTGCAGAAATTATCATCGCCGAGATGATAACGTGATACGTTCATTGAAATCAACGGCACTTCAATCCCCTTGCGCAGCCATTTTGCGATGTCGGCAACGGCATTGCGGTAGATGGCGAAATCCATATCGTTGATAAAACCGTTCTCCTCGAAAATCGAAATGAACTTGCCCGGAGAAATGATCTCTCCATCGGGGCGAATCCAGCGTACAAGCGCCTCCGCGCCGACAATATCACCCGTTTCAATGCTTACCTTGGGTTGATAGTAAACCTTAAATTCGTTGTTCTGAAGTGCCTGTTCCATATTGGATTCAATAAATAGGCGTTCTTTAATTTTATCGCGCAACACCCCATCGTAGTACACAACGAGATTCTCGTTATATACCGTGCGCGAACGAACGGTGTGTTGGGCGGTAATCGCGCGGTCGAGCGCAGTCATTACGCTGATATTGTCCTCATCGAGCGCGCAAATCCCCACCAACAGGTAAACCTGTATGCCAAATTTGTCGTGGATCTGCTTTTGGACGCTGCCAAGCATATGGTGGATCCTGGTGTCGAACTCCTCGCTGTCGGAGCTTTTGAACAACCCAACAAACCGTGAACCCTCAGAGCGGCACAGCAACTCGTCTTGAACGGTGCAGCGCTGAAGAATATCCGCAACGGCAATCAGCAGGGAATTCCCCGCTTCAAAGCCGTGAATATCGTTCATCTTGCGAAATTCGGCGATGTTTAACACAACCGCGCGGTATCCCGCGCTGTCCTCGGAGGTCATTCGCAAAGCCTCGGCAGAGAACGCATCAAACGTGATAAGCCCCGTCAGACCATCGGTCATACGAATCTGCCCCAAGCAGTCGGTAATGTCCGTAGAACTGATCACATAACGTTTTTCGCCGTTTTCGTTCTCCTCAGCGGAGGCGGTGATGTTCAGCCAACGATGATCTTTTTCACAATACAGCGCATTGGAGGCATAGGTTTTGCCTGTTTCGTCCAGTAAAAGCGCGGGACAGCCGGCACAAGGACTGTCGCGGTGGCGCATTTTTTCGTAGCAGATGTCACCCGGGCACAAATCGTAATGATCGGCGGCATTCGCGCCGAAAACCTCGATCTTAAACTCGCCGGGAACAATAGTGAAGCCTTCTATATGATGGTCGTTTATAATCGTTCCGTGAAGCTGTTTCATTGTGCCTACGGATTTTTCCTCGCAGTAATTCGTGTAAATCTTCGTCAATGCGTTTTCGAGCGAGTCGATAATCTGCAAATCGCGGTCGGTAAGCTCGAAGCTGCTGTTAAAGACAATAACGAAATACCCGTTGATTTCGTCCCCATAGCGAATCGTGCGGCACTCGGCGCAGACCGCCCCATTAACAAGCGTCAGCCCGTCAATGCGATCGCCGCCGCTGTGTATCCTGATACCGTTTTTAGACCCGAATGCGCGGGCTATGTCCTCATCAGAACAGGTACGCTTTATCGCAGGGCATTCCTCGGGCGGAAGATCGGTAGCGTTGTAAGTCATAGTGCTCATTGTGGTATTTCCGACACGTGTATATATGTAGATGTTTGATGCGCCTATGCACTCTCCCGCCGCCTTAAACGCGGCTTTAAGCATTGCGCTGGGATTATCTCCGCTGCAAAACGCGCGGATAAGCAGCTCGTAGACTTTCGCCGCACCCGCCGACATCGTGGAGGTATCCACATTAGCGGTCAGATCCTCGGGAGTGCTGTACATACGCATTGTCATACCGCTTGTGTAGTGCATATAGCACCCTCCGCCACTCTTTCGCGACTCGGCAAGGGCAATGGAGGACTCGCCGTACACCTGTTCGAGCTTTCTTCCGTTACGAAACACCGAAATTCCCACCGAAACCGTTACCGGCTCTCCGTCATACGGATAGGAATTCACCGTACCGAGAATTTTCCTTGCGATCGCGTTCAGGTTAGAGATCTCTCCGAATGTCACATACATCAAAAACTCGCCGCCGCGTACTCTTGCCACGGCGCTGGTGTGCTCACAAGAGCTGATTCCCATAAGGATTTTAGCGATGGTCTTTTCGATATAGTCGGAATATTCCGCGCCAAGACGCGGGAGAATACCACGGAAATTGTCGATTCCGACTGCCAGCAGCGCTGCATTGGTATAGCGGTTCACACCAACGCGTTTTTCCTTGACAAAGCTCTTGAACAGCTCCACCGAGTACGCTCCGGTAAGACTGTCGCGCCGTCCGAAGATTCCATCATCGCCGGTGCCCTTTTCGGCGGTAACGTCAAGGGTTCTGCCGACGATTTTTGTCGGATTTTCGTTGTCGTCACAAACAGCTCTGCCCTCATAACGCTGCCAGATGATGTCACAGTTTTCATTGATTACGCGGATTTCGCAGGATACCTCGCGGTCGCCGCGCTTCATTGCATCGCAGAATCGGTTAAATTCGGGCTGATCCTCGGCGCAGACGCTGCCCGAACCGAGCATTGACTCGCGAAAGCGCACGATCGGTTCAAGGTTGTTTTCATACCGTCCGCCGAGCTTCTTGTATTGATAGAACACATCGGTCGCGATATCGTACTCCCACAAACCGAAATAAGTATACTCCGAAGAGATTTTCGTGCGCAGCCTTTCCGCGCGCAGTGATATTTCAAGGCGCTTGATTTCCTGCTGCGCCTGTTTGATTTCGTTAAGTAAATTGTCGGACATAATTATCCCCCTTGGAGTTATCGGAAAAACCCATTAATGAAGAGTAATCCAAGTAAAAGCATTAATACCTATTCTAATTATAACATCTTACAATCGCCTTGTCAAGTGCTTAAAAAAATTTGGGCATTTTCAACAATTTTTTTGTGATTAATTTGTTATATGTTGAATCACTCGGAATGTATGATTCTCTTCGCCGGAATCGGTGGAGAGAAATTTTTCTGTAAAACCCCTTGACAATCACGGAAAAATCTGTTATAATGTATAGGTATCGGCAAATGCCGGACAAATCCTTTCCCGCACGAAAAATTGTGGGATATATATCCATAAGGAGGTGCTACAAAATGGCAAAGTTAAGCGAAAAGTATGAGGCAGTCATCGTTTTCTCCCTCAAGAAGGACGAGGAGCAGGTCAAGGCTCTGACCGCTAAGTTCACCGAGCTTATCAAGACAAACGCAACTCTCGACAGCGTTGAGGAGTGGGGCAAGAAGAAGCTTGCTTACGAAATCAACTACGAGGGCGAGGGTTATTACGTTCTGTATAAGTTCGAGTCCAAGCCCGACTTCCCCGCAGAGCTTGAGCGTATCATCAACATTACCGATGGCGTTCTGCGCTCGGCAGTTGTACTGGCTAAGTGATTCCCAAAAGGGGAAGAACGGATAGAAAAACGGAGGTGTTTTCGTGAACAAGGTATTTATGATGGGAAGGCTTGTCAACGAGCCTGAGCTTAAAACAACACCGAATGGTATTACCACCTGCTCATTCCGCATTGCAGTTGACAGAAACTTCCAGAAAAAGGGTGAGGAGAGAAAATCCGACTTTTTTAATGTGGTTGCATGGCGTGAAAAAGCCGAATTTATTAATCGGTTCTTTTCAAAAGGTCGTATGATTATGATCGAAGGCGAAATGCAGACCAGACAATATACCGACAAAAACGGAAACCCCGCAACTTGGTATGAAATCCAGGTTGAAAACGTGTTCTTTACGGGCGAAAAGGCTAACAACGGCGGAAACTATGGCGGATATAACGATGCGCCGCCTATAACCGAGCCGCCCGCAGGATACGGCGGAGGATACGGAAGCTCCGACAGTTACAGAAATTCCGCACCCACATCTGCCCCTGCGTCGACACCCGCTCCCGATTTCGCTGCCGCTGACAAGGACGACTATCCGTTCTGACAATCGATTCTCAATTAATATAGGAGGAAATGTATTATGGCTGAAAAGAATGAACGTGCCGCTCATCCTGTTAAGCGCCCGCGCAAGAAGGTTTGCCAGTTCTGCGCTGACAGGTCTGAGTTTATCGACTACAAGGATATTGCAAAGCTCAAGAAGTTTATGACCGAGCGCTCCAAGATTCTGCCCCGCAGAGTTACCGGCTGCTGCGCTTATCACCAGAGAGAGCTTACAACAGCTATCAAGCTGGCAAGACAGCTTGCGCTTATTCCTTACGTTTCGGACTAAACACAAATCAAGAGCCGCGGCATTTGCCACGGCTCAAACTGTATATTAAAACCGCAGCACGGCTTTTGTTTATTTGACGGAGGTATCATATGACAACAAGGGAACAATTTATCCAAATCTACACCGAAAAAATCAAGCGCGAGGGTGCAGATAAGCTGTTGGAATTTCTCGAAAAGAGTGACTTCTTTACCGCGCCCGCCTCAACCCGCTTTCACGGAGCATATGAGGGCGGTCTGCTGCAACACTCGCTGAATGTCTATGAGTGTTTGGTGGATTTCCTAGCGCGTTCGCGTGTAAAGGAACGCTACAAGCTTGAACCGACCGCCGAAACCACAGCAATTATCGCGCTGCTCCATGATGTGTGTAAGGTGAATTTCTACACAGTTCAGATGCGCAATGCCAAGAACGAACAAACCGGGCAATGGGAAAAAGTCCCTTTCTACGCGATAGACGACCGACTCCCTTACGGTCACGGAGAAAAAAGCGTCTATATGATAAGCGGATTTATGCGTCTTTCACGCGAGGAGGCAATGGCTATCCGCTGGCATATGGGGTTCTCCGGGATAGAGGACAAAAGCACCATCGGCAAAGCGTTGGAGATGTTCCCGCTGGCGTTCGCGCTGTCCGTTGCTGATATGGAGGCGAGCTACTTCTTAGAGGGCAGGGAAGAAAAATAATGCTTATTGTATTTTTTACAAATTCGCCCTTATTTTTGTAAAAAATTAACAAAAATATTATAATTTTGTTGACAACAAAATCAAATTCTGGTATAATATGGATAGAGCATAAAACTGTGTTCGTATTATACGAAAGGAAGGTATTTTTATGAAAAAACCTTAAAACGAATAGTGGCGGCAATCGTGGCACTATCAATGACTATTGGCATATCCACATCGGCGGGAGCTTACCAGCTAACAGGGTATCGACAATGGAATTCAAAGATTTATTATTACTATGATAATTGGATTGGTACAAAGGCTCAATATGCTTTCGATTCCGCTGCCGCTGCTTGGAGAACAAAAACCACTAAAGCAACAATAGAACATTGCAGCGCAAATCCAAACACAGGTTATGATGTGTACGTTTTGGTTGATGACCAACCTAATGTGGCTTGGGATGCAAAGACATCAGGACCTACAATCGGTACGTATTATGATGGGCTTATGGTTACATTTAATACGGCTAAACCCACCTGGAATGACAGTGGCGCACTTAAATCGGCTGCTGTTCATGAACTTGGACATATCTTTGGACTTAATGAAAACGGTACCACCAAAACGATTATGAATTATAAAACATATGGTGAAAACAGCCGTTATGAAACATACAGACTAACAACGCCGCAAACAGACGATGTGAACGGCGTAAACGCAATCTACTAATTTATGGAAGGTGGAATCACTATGAAAAAAATTACTGCAACAGCAATCGGAAGCATTATGGGGTTGTCACTGCTTATGGCGGGTTGCTCAAAAACGACTTCCGTGGAGGACTATGAAAGGGTTCCTATGTCCGCAAGTTGGGCTTACGGCTATTCGAGCATCGAAGAAATGACACAATCCAGCGATATTGTCGCGATAATAAAGGTCACAGACTCAGAGTGCAAATCCGAGAACGGTACACTTTATACAACCTACACCGCCCAAGTTGAACAGCTTATCTGCGGCAATGACGAAAAGGAAATCAAGGTTTATATGACTGGCGGAATAGACGAATCCGAAAAATTGATTTACGAATTCGATGACGATCCGCTTATGCAAACAGGCGATGAGTTTTTGATATTCGCGCGCAAAAATCAAAGCGGAACATACACGATTTTAACCGGACCCGAGGGCAGGTATGTAGTCAAGGATGATTGCGTATATCCGCTTAACGATGAAACCGTTACGGTTAAGAGCGCAAAGGAGAGGTCAAAAATCTCCGCTGATGGCGAAAACATTGAGGATTTTGCAGAACTCGTTAAATCGTATTCCACTTAAACGGTAAAAATCAAAACTTGTCCTTGATATTTTCCACAAAATTATAACAGTGTCATAGGTAATTTAATGAGGTGTAATATGAACAAAATTATTATTACCAATGAAACCCCTGAGAAATATCACGATATTGCTCAAATTGTGATTTCCGACTTAATAGGTCTGTTTTGTAAATATACAGAAGTAACCGGATATTATATGAATCAGCGAAATAAACTGCAAGCGCAAAATCAGGGAATAATCCGAACTGCCGAAAATTGGAATGTTTTCGATGATTACTACGCTCTTATGGATAAATTAGCCCAGGATTGCAAAGATAGTAAGATGAAACTTCTATCTGATCATATTACAGATAAAATATATATTACTGAATATGATCTGTATCCAAGCAGATTTGATTTTTTCAATACCGGCTGTAAACTGAATTTTACTATGAAATCAGATAAGAAAATTACAATTGACGCTATAACTGAAACTGACGAATATATTCGGTATAGATTTATTCTTCGCCCAATAAATGATAAATGGCTGATTGATTGGGTTGGATATAGCTATGAAGAAGAAGGAAATCTAAGAAAAATGGACTTGTAAATAATTCATAATACTATAACCACCAAACCGTTACAGTTAAGAGTACGAAAGAGAGGTCAAAAATCTCCGCAAACGGCGAAAATACAGAGGAGTTCATCAAATCCGTTAAATCGTATACTGCTTAAACATTGAAAATCAAACCCCGCCATTGATATTTTCCACCAAATATGATATAATAATAACATAATCAATTTTATTTCTCCCTCTCCATTGGAGGGGAGAAACGCCGGTTTATTTCAGTAAAGGAGTATCATTATGGCTGTTTTGGAAATTAAGCAAGAGAATTTTAAGACTGACGTTTTGGGCAGCGAGAAGCCTGTCCTGTTGGATTTCTGGGCTGCTTGGTGTCCACCGTGTCGAATGCAGTCGCCGATAGTGGACGAAATCGCCGCCGAACGCGCGGACATTGTGGTCGGCAAGGTGAACACCGATGACCAGCCCGAGCTTTCCGCGATGTTTGAGGTGGAAAATATTCCGACATTGGTGATTATCAAAGACGGCAAGCCCACCTCGCGGTTAGTCGGTCTGCACTCAAAGGAACAGATCCTCGCCGAGATGTAAAATAACGCTCCCCGGAAACGGGGAGCGTTATTTATATATAATTCCCTTCCTCGGGCAAATCATCGGGAGTGATCCAATCTATCTCTTCGCTTATATAGCCTGTTTCGATAAATTTGCATATACATCGCCATGCCTGTTGCGGAGAAATAAACAAACCTTCCGATACATGTAAGCCGTCCCCCCATACATCTATAACGGTACCCAACTTACTTCTGTCGGATATGGACAGACACTCCTGGTTTTCATCGGAAAATCCAATATAAACGCCATATCCGTTTACGGCGGCTATTGATAAGTTGGATTCCCTTTCATTTTCCGTGTAGATTATTGTTCCACAGCAATCCCTAAACTCTTGATTCGGATATAAAAATATTTCCAACTCTTGTATTGTTTGACCTTCAAATTCAATATAATCGTTTTCTGTTTTGTCGAGATTAAATGTTATTGTCGCCATTTATATTCCTTATCAAGCTCTAAATATCGATTTTCCCATAAAGGGTTGCGTTCTTCTCAGCCTCCACAGTTTCATCGGAGAAATCGCCCGCGTTGGCATTCTCATCGGGTTGGTACTGGCTGCGTTTATATTCGCGCTCAAAGCTGGTGGAGAACCCGCCCGAACGGCGATAATTCCGCGTGGACGCTCCGTCGCGACTTCCACGTGTATCTCGGTTTCCACTGCGGCGGCGATTGTCGAACTTTGGCTTATCAGCGTAAATAACCACGCGTCTGTACGGCTCAATGCCGGTAGAGCGGCTGGAAACGCCCTCGATCTCGGCAACGCAGCTATGGATTATTCTGCGCTCATACGGATTCATCGGGTCGAGGGAAATCTTCCGCCCTTGCTTGATTACCTTAGCGCTGGTCTTTTTTGCAAGACTTTCCAACGTATCGCGCCGCTTGCTTCTGTAATCGTTGCAATCGAGAGAGATTCGGCAAAAGCTCTCCTCGGACTTGCGCGCCGATGCGAGAATCGCGAGGTATTGCAGACTGTCAAGCGTTTCGCCGCGCTTGCCGATAACCGCTCCGAGCTTCTCGCCGGAGATGTCGAGGACGATATTGTTTTTCCCTTTTTCGGAGATTTTCGGGGTGATTGTAAAATTCTCCACACCCAAGCCCCGAATCACTTCGGTTAGGAACTCTATCGCGGTTTTTACCTTAACGCTTTCGTTTACGTCAAAGTCTTTGGGCATTTCGCCGACAGGTTCTTCATCTTCATTAATGTCATAATCCGCATAATCATCGGAAACCGCAGCGGCAGTTTGCACAACAGGCTCGGAAGATTCCGCTGGCTGTTCGTAAATTGCCTTGACCCTCGCCTCACCCTTAAGCACACCAAAAATTCCCTTTTTGGGCTGCTCAAGAATTTCAAAGTCAATGTCATCGGCGCTTACACCAAAATCGGCGGCTGCAAGCGCTTTTGCTTCATCAACGGTTTTTGCCTTGAATTCCTTTTCCATAGTTTCCCCTTTCCAACGGCGGGGTTACGCGCCGTGTATTAAACCTTTCATATGGAGATACGGAGAAATCATTCTCCGTCCTCGCGGTACTCCTCGCCGTATTTTTCTGCCTGGGCCTTGCGTGCCTCTGCGAGCCTGCGGCGGTTCAATTCCTTTTGAGAGATGGTTTCTTCCTTGCCGTCCTCATTAACGACCTTGACGGCTTCCACTTCAACGGTCTTTTTTTCCTTGGCTGCTTTCTTGCTTGCCTCCTTAAACTCCGCAAGCGCTTGCTCACGCAGCTTCACAGGATTGTACAGCTTATTGAGCAGCAGAGTCTGGAGAATGCCGAATGCGTAACTGATTGCCCAATAGAAGCCCGCACCGGCGGGAACGGTAAACGCGATCCACAAAGAGAACAATGGCATAATGTACATTGTGATCTTCATAGGACCCATCATAGGCGGCATATCGGGGTTGGATTTTTTCATTGTCCACTGGCTGAGGAATGTCTGCCCCAATGCCAACAGGAACGAGATAATCGGCACGAAAATCATCGGGAAGCTCATATTGGGAACCCGACCGAGCGGAATTCCTATGAAGTTCAGATTTTCGTACAGCTCGGTAAGCTCGCCCTTACGCTCCGAAGAGATTACTGACTCGCTGTAACCGTCCTTGCACGAATATTCATCGGTAGTTGTTCCGAAACGCTCCAAAGCGTACAACTCGCGCTGCATATTGCTTGTGGAAACGAAGTTCGCCCCGTCTTCGCCGCCGCTGTAATATCCGAAATGCGCACCTGCGCTGCTGACAATGCTTGTGAAGTCGGCGGAGAAACTGTGCTCAGCGCGGTAAACCGCTTTCTCCTCATCGGACATTTCGGACATCTCCGCCTCTTCCGCCTCAGTGATTCTGTACAAATCGGTATCGCCAATGGTCTTAGCCTTTTTCTTTTCAGAGGTATCGTTCAAATACTCATTGGTTATCGCGGATTTTATGGTTTGCTTTACGACCTTGACGCTTTTGAAGTTCAGCGTTTCAAACACGGAAATATCGAGCTTTTCATCGCCCTCTTTAAGACAGTGTTCGTTATAATAGTTCAGAATATTCTCCGCGTCATGTAGAATATTTTCGTGCTTTGTCATCTCAGACTCGGGAACGTATTTTCTCGCGACTTCTCCGACGATTACGGCGGTAAGCTCCACATCATAGGATTCCTCCACCATCGCGGTCACATCGTTCTTGTTCATATGAACAATATGCGTCAGCGGTTTATACACAACGTCAATGACGCCGAACAGAATTAGGAATGACAGTAGCATGGGTCCGCAACCGGACATCGGCTTAAAGCCCTGTTGTTGGAGCTTATACAGCTCCTCTTGTTGTTTTTGCTGGTTATTCTTGTATTTCCGCTGAATTTCCTGAACCATCGGCTGGAAAATCGCGGACTTGGCGGTACTTTTCTGCTGCTTGATGTAAATCGGCAACAAGGCGAGTTTCACGATAAATGTGAAGATAATAATCGCAATGCCGACATTGGAGCAGATGAAATTATAGATAAAATACAGGATATATCCCAACGGAAGCCCGGGGATAGAATACAGAAACTGGATAAAAATCAAACCCTTCTAATAAGATTGCCGCCCTTTAGGGAAATTAGCAATCTATATGTTATTGTCGTTTTCCCACGAGCTGAAATCCGCGGGGATTTTTGCCGAAACGGTGTATTTCTCCGGTCGGAACATAAACCTTTCGGGGACGGGATCATGCCCGCAGTTACAGAACGGATTGCATCGCAAAATCCGCCATAATGTCAAATAACCGCCCCTAACCGCCCCAAAGCGCCGAATGGCCTCAAAACCGTATTCGGAACAGGTTGGAGTAAAGCGGCAGCACGGCGGTAGAATCTTTGATAATGTCAGCTTGTACAGCTTTATTAATCCCATTAAAATATATTTCATTGCAGTTTCGGAAGGACATTCCTTTTCATAAGGCTTAACACCTGCTGCATTTTCATCGACGGGGTTACGACGCGCGCCACAAACACGAAATCGAACCGCCTGTCGGTTTTTTCCTTGATAACCGGGTCTAAAAGGCGGAATGCTTCTCTGATTATCCGCCTTGCCCGATTGCGTTTAACCGCGTTTCCGATCTTCTTCCCCGTGACGATTCCGATACGGTTTTTCCCCGCGCGGCGCGGCTTTATGTAGCACACAAAGCCCCTGCACACTATGGATTCGCCCTTTTTGAACATAAAGCTGAAATCGCGGTTGCTCTTGATTACGACATATCGTTTCTTAAAATCCGGCATGCGAATCAGTGAGAGAGTCTTTTTCTGCCCTTTGCGCGGCGGCGTGCGAGAACCTTTCTGCCGTTCTTGGTAGCCATTCTCTTCATAAAGCCATGCTCGTGCTTTCTCTGGAGTTTCTTGGGCTGGTAAGTTCTTTTCATTTCTTCTCCTCCTTAATTCTAAATACAAATTCAAAACCACGCATACGCTGCGCGTCTGCGTTCGCTAAGCGCGTTAAGGCACAACTATCCCAACGCAGCTACTCATACTTAGTTATTATACCTCATAAATCACGACTTGTCAAGGGGTTTTTGTAAATTATTCATATTTTTTAGAATTTTAATATACTTTAAGTAATTTTTATTAATTATATTACATGTTAGGCAGTTGATTTTTTGAGGGATCTGTGTTATAATATATTGGGGAAGGGGTGAACACCTTGAACATCGAATCCATCGTGACAATCTGCATATTCGCTGCGGCAGTGGTGTTTTATATCGTCCGCGCGGTTGTGGCTGTTGTTCGGGCGAAAAAGGCGGGAATCGTGCGCTTTATACGTCCACATGAAACGGATTTCTTTGTGTTCGGGGTAATTATGCTTGCGGTTGCGGCAAGCGTTGCGATAAGTGAATTGACTCTCGCATCGCGTTATAACGCATACATCACGGAATACCGCGAAACCGCTATTGACACCAACTCCGATTCGGATACCGAAATCGCGGATTTCACAAAAAAGAAACGCTCTGCGGGCGCGAACGGATTGCTGTACTCGGGAATGTTCACACTGATTCTTCTGATGACGCTTACAAGCGGCGCTTTTATCACAAAAACAGGCATTCAGACGCTGCACAGCTTTTCACAAGATGCATTTTCCGTAATGCTGAACGGCAAGCGGATTATCCTGTTTAATCCCAAAACAAATCGGATATTGTTCAAGATTCGCGCGAACAGTGAGAATCTGCAATTTTTTCAATCAAGGGAGTTACCTTTATGATACTTACAATAGATGTCGGCAATACCAACACCCAATTCGGGGGATTCAATGACGGCGGCGAGCTGATTTTCGAGTCGAGAATCGCCACCGACCGTTTCCGTATGGCGGACGAGTATGCGATTATGCTTGCGGATATTTTGCGGCTGTATAACGTTTCGGCGAATGATATTTCCGGGGCAATCCTAGCCTCCGTGGTTATGCCCGTTACGGGGCAGCTTAAATTCGCCGTGGAGAAAGTGTGCGGCTGCCGTGTAATGACGGTAGGCCCGGGGCTGAAAACGGGTCTTAACATCAAAATCGAGGAGCCCGCCTCGCTTGGCGCGGACTTAGCTGCCGTAGCTGTGGGTGCGAAAGAACATTACACGCTCCCCGCAATCGTAATCGACCTCGGAACGGCTACCAAAATCCTCGCGGTAGACAAATCCGGCGCGTTTATCGGCGGAATCATCGCTCCGGGAGTGAAAATCTCCGCCGAGGCTCTCGCCGCAAAGACCGCCGCGCTGCCGCTCATCTCCGTTACGGACGAGCCGATAAAGCGCGTAATCGGCACAAACACCATTGATTGTATGCGTTCGGGGCTGCTGTATGGTGCGGCATTTATGCTTGACGGATTCGTGAAACATTTTGAACGCGAAATCGGCGAAAAGTGCACGGTTATCGCCACGGGCGGATTTTCAAGCGCCATCAAGCCGCTCTGCGGAACGGATTTTATCCTTGACGAATACCTTATATTAAAGGGACTGTACGCAATGTACGAGAAAAACAGTTAAATTCAGGGGTCTGCGGAATCAAATTCCGTAAATATATACCCGCGGTACATCGGTTATTTGCAATTCGCAAAAGTGAACATTTTACGCTCGGCTAGGCGAACGAAGTGAGACGGTTTGCGAATTGCTCTAAATCAGAACCGAGTGCCAGCAAAGGAGTTTCTTATGGAGGAAACAAAAAAGACTTCGCGTTGGAACGCGAACAAGACACAGGCGGTCGTTATGCTCGGTCTGCTTACGGCAATCGTGATTGTGCTGCAAGCATTTTCGGTCGGCATACAGTTTGGGTATTTTAACGTGACATTCACGCTTATCCCAATCATCGTTGGTGCAGCGCTATACGGCTGGAAAGCGGGGGCATGGCTTGGCGGCGTGTTCGGCGCGACAGTACTGATTTCCGGTCAGGCTGCGGGATTTATGACGCTTAATCCTGCGGGAACAATTATCACCGTCCTTCTTAAAGGCATTTTGGCGGGACTTGCCGCAGGACTTGTGTACAAGCTTATCTCGCGAAAGTCCGAATTAGCAGCGGTAATCACAGCAGGAATCGCAGCTCCCATCGTCAACACAGGAATTTTCCTCTTGGGCTGCGTGGTGTTCTTCTTTAACGCTATGGCAGCAGGAGCCGCCGCCGAAGGATATTCCGGTGTGTTCTCTTACCTAATTCTTTTTATGGTAGGCGGAAACTTCCCATTTGAGCTTGGTATAAATCTTGTTCTAAGCTCCGCAGCTGTTTACATCATTAAACTCGGCAAAAAAATGATACGCTCCTCGGCAAAGTAATAACAGAATAAAACAAATCGGCATTTCCGCTTTGGAAATGCCGATTTTTTATTTCGCGTGTACAGTCCGTAATACTCTTCTTTCATAATTTTTCGTATTTCACTATATCCTCAATTTTACAGTCCAATATCCCGCAGAGGTCATCAAGCAACTGAGTGGTAACACCCAGATTGTGCCGCAAACGGTGGATTGTACTGCTGCTGATGTGGTATTTATTTATCAGGGTGTATGTCGAAATACCCTTTTGTTTCATCGTTTCCCATAACGGGGTATATACAATCATTATTCATCACCTGATTATATTATAAAATATAATCGACTACTTGAAAATAGTCGTATTTTAGACTATAATATTTATAGGGAGATGATAATTATGGATATTTTTACGGTAAGCCTGTTCGGTCACCGGCAAATAACAAAGCCGCTCGATATAGAGGCGGCTCTTGTTAAAGAAGTTAGTTTGCTTATCCGCACAAAGGAGTATGTTGAGTTCCTTATCGGGAGAAACGGAGAATTTGACTTGCTTGCGGCGTCATTGATACGGCAAACACAAAAGAAAATTGATTTCGGCAACAGCGCGTTGGTTCTCGTTTTACCGAGCGCAACAAAGAATACCGCCGACCTTGAGAGGTATTATGATGAGGTTGAAATCTTCGGAGAGGACTGCCATTTCAAAGCCGCGCTCCAAGCGCGAAACCGTATAATGGTTGACCGCTCCGACTTGGTGATTTGCTGTATCGAACATCAGAGCGGGGGAGCGTATCAGACTGTTAAATACGCGAAAAATCAGCATAAAACGATTATAAACCTCGCGGAGGGAAAATAAAAATCCCGCTCCAAAAGGGGTGGGATTCACTTTATACTCGTGTTCCCCCTGCCGTACGGCGGGGGAACACGGATTATTACAAAATATATAAGATTATCTCTTCGAGAAAGATACGTCACCTCACACCCTTCCTCTTGCCTTATGGATTGCCGGGAGCTATATTCTGTCGCTAAACGGTAACGATTTAATGTAGTTTTCCATAAATTTATAATCGGGCTTCCCTTCACTCGTCGCAGGCAGTTTTATAACGGTACTTGGCAGTGTTTTTTTGTATTTTCTTCCATAAGAATATTTGGGGCGTTCCAGATCCAATACTGTTACTATAAACAGACCGTTGTATTTGTTAAGGTTTTCGTTGTATCCGGCGCACAATGTGGTGGAGCCGATAAAGTCAGATTCAAGATAATTACAATAACCAACAGAACCTTGACCATCACAAATAAACACAATAGCATTACCCTTTGAAACTAATGCGTCATCGTGTTTAACTAAGGACATTACCCCGTTTTCGCGTTTTTTAGCACCTATATATGCGATATCATCTCCGGCTTCCAGACTGCCCGCATTCTTACATTTGCATGGTTCAAGCTTAAATATTCCATTTTCTCCACCAACGGGAAATTCTACCCAACTGCTGACATTAAGCGGCATTGATGCTTGCAATTTTCCCGTCGGATCCAGATTAACCTTATTGTACAATATTTCGTATGATAAATATTTTCTTACGGTGTTCATAAAATGCTGTTTAGAAAGCACAGAATAATCGGTTTTCATATATGCTTCGCAAAGCCATTCCGAAGTACAATCTATGCATCGAGAAGCTGTTTTGCCGTCGATTACCTTATGATTTCTATATAGTGAAAGCCATTCGGCCTTTATTTTTTTCCAATTATCAAAAACATCAACTCGTCCCAGCTTTTTCTTTTTTACAAAGCCATCATATTTATAAAATCCAAAAAAGGTTTCCTGCGTATCATCATGGGGACAATGTGCTCTCCATACCATTACACAGGTGCATGGGCTTGCCGGATAAAATATCTCATCGGGCATTGAAAAGACTGCCTTTAAAGTGTGTTTTTTCATTAGGCGTTCTCTTATTGCCTTGAACTTGGTTCCTATTGCGCATGCAGCCGGAACCACCGCTACGCCTGTACCGCCTACTGCCAATATGTCCAGCAGCTGTTCTACAAATTCCAACTCGGTTTTATCCGTTTGTGAATATGGAGGGTTGATTAAACCAACATTGATATTCTTAGATTTAAGTTCTTTTTTTATTTTTGCATTAAAACAATCACCCTTATAAATATTGGATTTGCCGTCCTTGCGTATAATCATATTGGCGATAGCAAGCGTATATAACCCGTCATCAAACTCAATACCGTATAGTCCGTCCCGACGTATACGTTCAATGTCATCCGAATTCGCTTGAGAGAACATTTTGCTCATAGCTGTAACAAGAAAAGATCCTGAACCACAGCAAATATCCACAACACGGCTGTTCTTGTTAACCTCTGCGAGGTCGCACATAAACTCTGCTAAATGTTGTGGTGTAAGTACAATTCCAAGTCCGCTTCCATCACCGCCGGAATATTTTATAAATTCGTGGTAAAATACGCCCAACGCATCTATTGTGCTATCCGCATAATCCATCATTGGCTTTATTTTCAGTTCAAGCTGTTCGATATACCATGTAATGGATTTTGAATGTCCCAACGGTATTTCCGCAAATTTAGTATTGTCTTGTAATATTTCAAATACTTGTTTTATGTAATTTATGCGGCTGTTTTTAATTTCATTGGTGTTAAGAACCGTTTCTATTGCGCTACGAATATTTTGCATTACAGCCTTATATGAAGGCAGAGAGGAATAGCTTTTGGCAAAGTCGTCATCATTCAATGCAATCAAGATTCCAGCAATAAAAATAGGCTTATGGGCTTCCGTTACCTTGATTTCACGAAGGTAATTATGCATATCAATAGCGGTTTCTCTGATTTCATCTAAAGAATACGCCTTTTCGAGTTTATTACCTTTTACAAGCTTTATGTAATTTCTGGGTTCAAGAATAATATCACGCGCTTTAAGAAGTTCGTTATATGTTTCTTGACCTTTCATCCAATAGAAAGCGTTAGCTTTCATATTTTCTTTTTTGGTTCCGCTTATGCCAACAGCTATTACATTATATTCGTTTTTAAGGTGTTTAGCATAATATAATGCGCCGTCGACAGCGTAGTCTTTTGGGTATGAGTAATCCGATGAGCTGTGCTTCCTTACATCTTTCTTACATTCCACAACAATAATAGTGGATGTATCATCGTTGAATGTAATTATATACTCAGGTTTTGCTTTTCCTTTTCCACCCTGTGCGTAATCATCGATAATACAATGCTTTGGCTTTTCACCTGCTTGTTTAAGAAGAACTTCGATTTTATCAATATCTGAAACATCACCTTGCGGAAAGACATATCCAAAATCATTTTGACCGATATGGCATTTCATCTCAATGAGCGTTATGCTCTCGGTATACTGTTCATTAGCCATTGTTAATATCCTCCATAAAGTGTTTAATACGGATATTGAAATTTTATGTTATTATCCGGCTGAAAAACTTACTAATTATATTATAGCATATTTGGTAAAAAAGTTCAATAGAGTTTTATACGTTATTGTATTTTTTCGGCATTGAGTTACAGGTTGATAACATATACCAAAAAGTATTGATAAATACGTTTAACAGCAAGCTTTTTGGATTCAGCAAGAAAAAATCCCGCTCCAAACGGAACGGGATTTCGTATATTCGATAACGCAAATTATCTCTTCGAGAACTGCGGAGCACGTCTTGCAGCCTTCAAGCCGTACTTCTTTCTCTCCTTCATTCTCGGGTCACGAGTGAGGAATCCCGCTTTCTTGAGAACAGGGCGAAGTTCGTCGGAGTACTGGAGCAGCGCTCTGGACAGACCGTGACGGATCGCGCCCGCCTGACCGGTAACACCGCCGCCCTCAACGGTGCAAACGATGTCGAACTTCTCCATCAAATCGGTAAGCGCCAGCGGCTGACGAACGATCAGCTTGAGGGTATCAAGACCAAAATAGTCATCGATGTTTCTTCCGTTGATGGTGATAGAGCCGGAACCGGGGTAAACTCTTACACGAGCGACAGAGTGCTTTCTTCTGCCCGTGCCATAGTAGTAAGGTTTAGATTCGTACATAAAAAGCCCTCCTTAAAACTTGTATTCAACGGGCTTCTGCGCCGCGTTGTTATGCTCTGCACCCGCATAGCAGCGAAGTCTTGTGAGAGCCTTTCTTCCCAAAGTGCTGTCGGGCAGCATTCCGTTGATTGCGAGAGTCATCGCTTTCTCGGGGTTTTCGCGCATCAGCTTATCATAGCCTACCTCTTTGAGGTGACCGATCCAGCCGGTGTGCCATCTGTAAACCTTGTTCTGCAGCTTCTTGCCGGTGAGAACAGCCTTAGAGCAGTTGATGATGATTACGTGATCGCCGCAGTCCACATGAGGAGTGAACGTAGGCTTGTGCTTGCCTCTGAGCAGGTGAGCCGCCATTGAAGCCACGCGTCCGAGCGGCTTATCGGCAGCGTCAAGGACGTACCATGTGCGCTCAACTTCTGCGGGCTTTGCCATATAAGTTGACATATTTTTATCCTCCTGTTAGTTTTGGAATTTCGCGTTCCGATAAAACGCAAAACATAAATTATTAACAACATTTGTTATTATACCACGATTTTTCCGATTTGTCAAGGGATTTTTTAGCCAAATTTGAAATATACCCCGATTTCTCATCGATTCTCTGTAAATCGCTCTGTTTTTCTCATTTTCTTGAAGTTCATTTTACTTTTTGTTACAGCGTTATAAAACGGAGAATACGCGAGAAAACTAAAGAAACCGTCATAATAGCGGAAGTATTTTGCGGATTCGGCGGTTTTAGTGCTATTGGAAGTAATAGATTACTTCCTCTTGACAAAATCGGTTATCAGATGTATAATATAACAAAGAAAACGATTGACAAGAACTGCGAGGGGGACATATGAAAGTCATAATATTTATTGCCGCAGTTTTGGCGGCTTTGATGATAATGTTCGCACACTCTGTGGAATGCTCGGCTTCCGCAACAAGTACATCACTTCCGGAAAAATATCTTGAGGGAAACGAGCTGGAGCTTTACCGCGAGGTGCTGAAAAATATTATCGCAATAGCCAATGGCAGACAGAACGCGGAACCGTTTTACATAAGCGTATCCAGACCTTTCGCCAGCACGCGGGAGTATGAAGAGGCTATCGAAAAGGTTATGTTTTTTATCCACAACTACGCTCCCGAATATCTCTATTGGAGCGACTCAAAAGGATACCTCGTTTATGACACCGTACGCTGCGGAATAGTTTACGGTATTTCTCCCGCGTTTCAAGAGCGCGGCAATCAATACAAAATCACCGCGAAAATCCTTAACAACGCGAAAAGCTCATTATCAAACGCAAAAGAAATCGCCGAAAAATATCAGGAAAAAAGCGACTATGAAAAGGTCTGGGGCTATGCCGAGGAGATATGCGCTCTCACCGATTACAGTTCTATGGCGGCAAAAGATGATGGCAAATACGCGAAAGAAAACATAGGTCCGTGGAACATTGTGTATGTTTTCGACCGCGACCATGCAACCAATGTTGTCTGTGGCGGATTTGCCAGAGCTTTTCAGTATCTTTGCAGTCTGGGCGGAGTTGAGTGCCATTATGTTACGGGATATGTATCCGATGAGTATCACGCATGGAATATCGTAGTGATTGACGGGGAAAATTACTTTGTTGACCTGACCGTGTGCAGTCAATACTCCGACAGCGATATATCACGGCACCACCCGTTTGTTATGAACAGTATAAAATCCTCCGATGTGAATTGTTTCATAGCATTTTACTCCCAGTCCGGAATGACACATTCTCATTTGTATACATATCACGAAAACGAACTTAAATACCTCCCCGAAAGCTTGCGTATTCTCACCACAAAAGAGTATTCCAAAGAGTCGCCTGCCGATGTTATTGCGGTGGCTGTTTCTTTGGCGGCAGGAGTGGCATTTATTCTCGTCAGGACGAAAAAGATATGATATTGATGCCATTCGGAGTTCCCGGAAAATGAATAAACATAACCCCCGGTTTTTCAATCGGGGGGTTTACTGCGCATGTTTCATCACCGGCAAATACGGAAACTATGGGAAATTTGAATTTCGAGATGATTCGTATTTTTGGAATTGAAAATTTCCATCAGCTTTTCAAATTGTTCTTTAGCGGTGTTGTAATCGGAATCCGGCGTTTTTGTGTCAATCAAAACGCAGAACCTTCCCCAATTTACGCGAAAGACTTTACCGAATTTTCCAAAGCTCTCATTAGTAATGCAAGCCGCTTCCTTTATAAGAGCGTCACTCGCCTCGTGACCCCAATAATCATCAACATACTTTAGGTCGTCAATTTCCAGAAATGCAATTCCGAACTGCGGGAGATCGTTTTTTACACAGGTATCAAGGTAATCCATACAAGCAAAGTAATCGCCAAGTCCGGTAAACTCATCATAATGTAACAATTTTGTTTCCATATCTTACCCTCTCGCTATTTGTTTATCACATTTCCGAAGCAAACAAAATCCTTGTGCATACTGTATTCGCCAATCAATACGATGTGCCGCGATCCGTTATCGTCTATGTAAACAAGCTGCCATTCGCCGAAATCGCCCTGAGCCGAGAACGAATAGAACTCCCAGCACTTATGGCGAAAATCAAGAGTTAAATCGAACCCGTATCCGACTACATCGGTCGTTTCCACAAGCGGATAATGTTTGTACAAATCCTCAAGCGAAATAACGTCCTCAACGGAAACTTCTATCCACGCGCGGTATTCATTGGCTTGAACAACCTTTTCAAACTTGCAGACTACAACTGCGGAATCGAAAAGCTCCTCGGGATAGTCCTCCCAACCGTTAAGCGCCGACAACGCGGGCGAAAACAGCATATTAAAGCAATCGCCGATGTCTTGATCAAACGGCGCAGAAACCTTCAAAAAACGTTTCTCGCCGACCTTCGGGACACCTTCCGAACGAGTCCATATTTTTTCATCAAGGGGCGGAACGCTCTCTCCGACCTCAAGCCATTCAAAACCGTCATAGGCAAGCTCGCAAAATCCGTTTATGAGTTGTGGTTTTTCATCAACAATCTCATCACAGCACGTGCATCTGAAAACCATTTTTTAACTCCCAATGAAATGTTTATTTTAGTTGAACATTTTTCCTGTAAGGTTATAGTGCTGCTTTTATTATACCGCTGCAGCCTTTTTTAACTCCCAATATTATGTTGATTTTAATCGAATGTTTTCGCTGTAAGGTTATAGTGCTGCCTTTATTATACCACTACAGCCTTTTTTCAACCCCCCGCAGTTACCGCCGCAACTTTATACACTTTCTTGAGATTTGCCTTATCGATGTACATTGCCTCGTCCGCGGTTTTGATTGCGGCGTCGACCCTCTCCTTGGAAAGCTCAGTGCAAACACAGAAACCATGCGCGATACGAATCTCCAAATTATTGGCATTGTCGGTATTGGATTCCTCAACGAGCTTCTCAAATTTCTCTTTTGCGGTGTTGTAATCCTCCTCGGGGGATTCGGACTTTATCAGAGCGCAGAACTCATCGCCGCCGATTCGGAACACTCCGCCGACCTTTCCGAAGCTCTCGGAAATTATGCGCGCGGCTTCCTTTATCAGCGCATCGCCCATATCGTGTCCGAGGTTATCGTTGACGTACTTCAGATTATTGATGTCAAGAAAGACAATTCCCAGCTTGGGAACGCGGTTTTTCGTGCATACGTCCAGAAACTCAAGGTACGCCGTGCGGTTGCCCATACCCGTCAACCCGTCACGATAGGCGAGCTTGCTTACAATGTCATATTCAAGACCTTGCCTTATCAGACGGTTGGTGTTTATCTGCGTGCCGATTCCACAGCAAACGATAAAAATCAATATCCCAATGCGCAAGTGCCCCGCTCGGTCCATAGAGTCGATCTGCGAATACCTTGCGTATTCCATTAAGCCCGAAAAGAATATCGCGCTTATTCCAAGTATCTGAAGTATCAGCGATACCCGTCTTACTTTATCCTTTCGGGCAAGCTTAAACAGCTTTATGGCAATATACAGGTACAATATATTTCCGACAAGCAGAGCGATTTGCGAACCAAGCAGAATATCGTGCAAATCCTTTATGCCCGTAAGCTGCATAACCACGCAGAAAACAATATACACAGCGTCCGCAGCGCACAGCCACCTGGGGATCCGCGATTTAAGAATTCCCTGCTCGCAGTCAAGGTATAAAAACAGCGGAAGTGTATCGACAATCATTACAATGTTGTTTAAGAGTTGAAGCAGTCTTCCGTCCGCGACAAAAAACTGAAGAACGCTTGTTTCGAGAATACTCCATATTCCAATCAACAGCGAGTATAACCCGAGGTAAAACATACCCTTTGTTCTGGTAAGATTATCATCATGGTTTTGAATGTCCTTTTTCGTCAGAAGCTCCATAACCATAAGAACAATGCCGATAAGAATCATAAACAGACTCAGCAATATCGCCCACATTTTTTTGTGAACCATATCCGAAACAATACACAACTTGTCGCCGAGGTAGGTGTGGTCAATGGTAAAAGCGCTTTTGTCATACACCATTGTTATTTCAAGGCGCAATGTCTGCCCCGCGTTTTTCGCCGAAATATCCACAACATTCCATAAATTGCCGGGGGAGCGGTTATAGAACCGCGAATCGGGGCGCGCGGTTTCGTACAGCAGCTCATCTCCAACGAACAGCTTTGAATAGGTATCCTTGGTGCGGTAAATAAGCGCCGTTGAGCCGGAAATCTCCTCCGGAAGCGTGTAATACAGAGAAAGCGTGGTTTCTCCCTCGCCGAGGTATTTGGAGGGCTTAGCAAGCGAAACCTCCTCATCACCGCCCGGGGTCAGATGCCAGTCGCTGCTTATATCGGCATAGCTGTTCGTGCCGTTAAGCGGCGGGACATTGGTTCTGGTGCATAGGGTCAAAATAACCAACACAACCATTCCAACAAGCCCAAGCAAATAAATCGTGTGAACCCGTCCCCTTTTGGTGGTAAGCATCTCTTTCATGACATCACCTCTCTAAAGCTCTGATTTGCCGCCGAGTTACATCTTACAGTACACCACCGCGTAATCAAACGGCGCAACGGTGATTTTCCCATCGTGGATTCCGCTGCCGTGACGTTCAAACGCGAGCTTGAAATCGTACATCATTGAGGTGTGCTCGCTGTAAAGGTCAAACGAGTGTCCGCGCGTGGACTTGTTCAAAAAGATAATCGCCGCCTCACGCGTGATTTTGTCTAAGCGTGAGAATACGCACACCTTGTCATCGCATTCGATAAAACGCATTTCGCCGCGTTCAAAGGCGCGAGTTCCGTGGCGAACACGTCCCAACTCGCGAACAAACTCAATAAGCTCGAGATTCTCCTCGCCCCACGGATAGCAGCGGCGGTTGAACGGGTCGCGATAGCCCTCCATACCAGCTTCATCGCCGTAGTAAACGCATGGGATTCCCGGCAGGAAGAACTGCAATACCATTGCGCACTTCAACAGCGCGATTCCGTAAAGGTACTGCGCGCCGTCCAGAAATCTCTCCGCTTGCCAGTCCTTGTCGTGCCAGCCCACGTCCTCGCCGCCCAGACGCGTCAGCGCGCGCTCGGTGTCATGAGTCGACAAAAAGTTCATCAGCATATCTATCGAGGGCTTGGGGTAATGGTCGAGAATGGACATAATGCTGTCCACGAAAAGCCGTCCGTCCGCGTATTTCACATAGTTCAGGATCGCCTCCTTGAACGGGTAATTCATCACGGAATCCAACTGCCCGCCGATGAGATACCGTCTGCGGACACCATAACTCTCCTTATTTGACGCGTCCTCCCAGACCTCTCCGTAGATTATCTTGTCGTTTCCGAGTTTTTTCACCGACTGATTCAGATTGTCAAGGAACTCATCGGGCAACTCGTCCGCAACGTCCAATCTCCAGCCGCGCGCGCCCAGTTTGATCCACTTCTGTAAAATTCCATCGTCACCGCAAATGTAGTTAGTAAATTCGGGGTTGTTTTCATTGACATTCGGCAATGTGGAAATTCCCCACCAACTATCATACCTATCAGGATACCCAATGAACGAATACCACGGAAAATACGGGCTGTTGCGATCGCGGTAAGCGCCGGTGTTCTCGCCGTAGCGTCCGAACTTGTTGAAGTATATTGAATCCGCGCCGGTATGCGAAAATACACCGTCCAGAATGATGTCGATACCCATCTCGTGGGCTTTGTCGCACAGCTCGACAAAATCCTCCTCCGTACCGAGCATCGGGTCGATTTTCTCATAGTTCGCCGTGTTGTAGCGGTGATTTTCGTGCGACTCGAAAATCGGATTAAGATAGATGATAGTTACACCCAGCGACTTTATGTACGGCAGCTTTTCGATGATTCCCCGCAAATCTCCGCCGAAATAATCATTATTGCGTACGATACCTTTCTCGTCGGGGCGATAATGAGGAGTTCCGTACCAATCGTTCCGTATAACTCTGTCCTCCGGGATATTTTCATGCTTTTCTCCGCTTTTCGCGAAACGGTCAGGGAAAATCTGATACATAATCCCGCCGCGAATAAAAGACGGCATAAACATATTTTCATCGTACACGGTAAGCTGAAACAGCTCCTCGCCCTCAAAAACGCCCTCGGAAGCCCCTCTGCGCTTTATGTAACGCCGCCTGCCGTCGATTATCCCAGTGAAGTAGTAATGATGAAGTCCAACATAATTCGGCGCATATACGCAGGAATAGATTTTGTCCTCGCTCGTTTCGTCCTGAAGCTCCAACTCGGTGAACCGCTCCTTAAAGCCCGGTCGGAACATCACCAATGTAAGCCCCGAAACCTGCATCGATTTCGGAATCCTTACATTAAACATAGACGGCTGACCGCGCCGCAGTGCCCCGAAAGGGTGTTTATATTCGGTATTGAAGCAATCAAATAAGGGCATACTCATTACTGCTTTTCTCCTTTATAACTAATGTAAGTGGATAATGGACAATTGAAAATGTATAATGGATAATTTCGGAATCGGCTTTGCCGATTTATTTGATTGTATTAAACGAAATGATACTATCATACAATCAAAATCCGCGCCGAAAGCGCACCGAAATTATCCATCATCAATTCTACATTATCAATTATTTAAGATTCCAGATGTCGCGTGCGTAGTCCTCAACCGCTCTGTCGGCAGAGAAGCGTCCCGCGCCTGCGATGTTCATAAGCGACTTTCTGTTCCATTCCTCGGCATTCTTGTAAACCTGGCTGATATAATCCTGTGTGCCGCGATAACTGTCGAAATCCGCAAGAGCCATATAAAAGTCCTTGTTGCGGATCGTGTCGGCAAGCTCATTGAAGGTCGCGCCGTTTATGCCGTTGTACAAACGCTGCATTGCGTTCTGCAGAACGGGACTGTTGTCGATAAAGCCCTGAGGATTATATCCCCGCATACGCAAATCGTTTACTTCGTTGGTACGCATACCGAAAATGAAAATATTGTCCGTACCCACCGCCTCGTGAATCTCGACATTCGCGCCGTCATAAGTTCCGAGGGTAAGCGCGCCGTTCAGCATCAATTTCATATTGCCCGTACCCGATGCCTCGGTTCCCGCAAGGGAAATCTGCTCGGAGATCTCCGCCGCTGGCATAAGAATCTCGGAGAGCGTCACGCGGTAATCCTCAAGGAATACAACGGACAACTTCTCACGGAGAACCGGATCGTGCTTGATCTCCTCGCCAATGCACCAGATGAGCTTGATGATCTGCTTTGCGATATAGTAACCCGGAGCCGCCTTGGACGCGAAAATATACGTCTTGGGAACAAACGGCGCGTTGGGATTTTGCTTGAGGAAATTGTAATCCGCGATGATATTCAGCGCGTTAAGCTGCTGACGCTTGTATTCGTGCAAACGCTTTACCTGAACGTCAAAAATGCTGTCAAGGTTGAGCTTTGTGCCGGTGGTTTTCTCGACATACTCCGCAAAGCGCTCTTTATTCAGACGCTTGATTTTGCCCAAACGCTCCAATACGGACTTGTCATTAGCAAACACCTGGAATTTAACAAGCTCCGAGGCGTCCTTCTTGAAGCCCTCGCCGATGCACTCGGACAGCAGATCCGTAAGTCCCTTGTTGGACTGCAGCAGCCATCTTCTGTAAGCAATACCGTTGGTGACGTTCTTGAACTGCGAGGGACGGTCGAGATATTGCGAACGGAACACATCGTCCTTGATGATCTCGCTGTGAAGTCTGGATACGCCGTTTACACTGTGAGAAGCCACAACGCACAGGTATGCCATATGAATTTTACCGTCCTGAATGATGGACATCTTGTGAACCTTGTCATAATCACCCGTTCTGTTCTGCAGATCCTCGCAGTAACGGCGGTTAATTTCGCAGATAAGCTGATAAATACGCGGCAGAATGCGGCGAACCAGATCCTCATCCCACTTTTCGAGAGCCTCCGCCATAACGGTGTGATTAGTATAAGCAAACGTATTCGTAACAATGTGCCATGCCTGCTCCCAACCGTAGCCGCACTCATCGAGCAGTATTCTCATAAGCTCGGGAATAGCGAGCGTGGGGTGCGTATCGTTAATGTGAATAGCAACCTTCTCATGGAAGTTGTTCATAGTGCCGTAAACGTTCATATGGCGCATTACAATATCACCAATGGAAGCCGCGCACATAAAGTACTGCTGACGTAGACGCAGAGCCTTTCCCTCGGCGTGGTTATCGTTCGGATACAGCACCTTGGAAATGGAGTGCGCGATGTCGTTTGCGCCCAGAGCGGTCGCGTAATCACCCGTGTTGAAAGCGTTCATATCGAACGACATACTCTCCGCGTTCCACAAACGAAGCTTGGAAACACCCTTGGAGTCGTAACCTGAAACATACATATCGTACGGAACAGCGTTTACGCTTTTATAGTTCGTGTACTCAAGGCGATGATACTCGCCGTCCCAGTATTCGTTGAGTTGTCCGTCAAAGCGTACCTCTACCGCCTGGTCGGGTACGGGCACAAGCCACGCGCCGCCGCCGGGCAGCCAGTTATCCGGAAGCTCGGTCTGCCAGCCGTCAACGATCTTCTGCTTGAAGATTCCATACTCATAGCGGATAGAATATCCCGTCGCGGGATAATCACAAGTCGCCAGACCGTCCATATAGCACGCCGCCAGACGTCCCAGACCGCCGTTTCCAAGACCCGCGTCCGGCTCTTCCTCATAGATTCGGTCTATCTTTACGCCGATGTCACCCAACACATTCTCAACAACGTCCTGAAGACCTAGATTGTACAGCGAGGTCTTGAGGGAGCGTCCCATCAAAAACTCCATCGACAGATAGTACACTTGCTTTCTGCCCTGAGAGTTGCACTCATGCATAAATTTGTGGCGCTTTTCTTTCATATAGTTCACAACAATAGACGACAGCGCGCGGTAAATCTGCTTAACAGACGCGTTCTTCAGATCGGTTCTGAAGTCGTAATCGAGGATATTTTTCAACTGCTTGAGCAGTTCCTCTTTGGTTATCGGTGAGTTCATCGTTTTAATTTCCCCTTTCCTTGGATAAAAACATAATTATACTCTTATATTATACACCTTTTTTCGCCGAATTTCAAGACGTATTTAGCATATATATTGAAACACGACAAATTCAACAGCTCTATTTTGGTGATTTTGCCGAAATCACTGCTTTCTCGCAAGGAGGTATTCATCGTCCCTATCGTAATAGGGGCAGTCATAGTTCGCGCCTTGGAGGAAGCGGAACATTTCGTCCTCATCAAGATTCACAAGACAGGTGTAGCAGTCATAATCCTCGTCATATACATAATTTACGCATTCATCACAATTTGTCAAATGGATTCTCCTCTTTAAGTATACTTGTGTAAAATTCGTCCCACATCTCCAGAACGTGCTTTTTCTCATAGAACGCGTTTCCGCGCGCAGAATTTTCCACTCCCGCCGCATAATATCCGGAATCATCGCGAAGACGGGTAAGCTCCTTTACAAAGCCCTCAACGCTTGTTTCCCGATAGTAGAAATCGAACAGGATATTGTTGTAAATCGGCAGGTCGCGCAGCAGAATCGGAGTATGTACGCACATCGCCTCGAGAATCGTCATCGGGAAAAGCTCGTCATACGACAGCAGAGCCATCACGTCTGCGGCATTGTAGACCTTGTTCATATCCTCGCGGTCAATGATTCCGAGGAACTTCACATTCGGCGGCGGATTTTTCACCACCTTGGCAAGCTCGTTATATCCGTCCGACATACGTCCGAAGCTGAATCCGCCCGCCCACACAAACTGCACATCGGGCATAAGCTCTGCGCACTTCAGAAAATCGAACGCGCCCTTGCGCACCTGTAATTGTCCCGCGCACATTACAACAAACGCGTTCTCGTCTATACCGAGTTTTTTACGCACTTTAGCCTTCTTTTCGGCGGAAATCGGGTGGAACTGCTCGGTATCCACAAAATTCGGGATATATGTTACCTTTTCGCGCGAAATTCCATACTTTTCCAGAACATCGATAAAATACGGATTTACCACCACAAGGTGGTCCATACTCTTGTAGAATTTCAGCATATACGAGTAGAAGATCTTCCGCGCGGGCTTGGGAATTTTCAGACTCTGCTCAACGGTTTCCGGCACAAAATGCACATAGCATACCGATGTACCCTTGCGTGTGCGCCACTTCTTCTGCATAAGGTACTGCGGATTTATCGTATGATAATGCGTAATATCCGCCGCCATATGCGCGTTTTCGTACACCTCAAACTTGTCGCCGAGTCCCTCACGGACGAGCTTTACCTGCTCCATATATGCCGAACCCACGCCCTGCCCCTTGACGCTTGTCGCCTGCGACACCATATTAATTGTTTTCTTTTCCATAACTTCCCCCACTTTGACCTCCAAAATGTAGATTTCCACATACACCTTTATTATACTACACTTTGCCGGAAAAGTCAATAGTCGGGATTTACATAACAAAATTCTCCTTGTAAGTTTGTCAATGATATTGAACAAACGTACACATTACACAAAATCCGCTTATTTGGCACTCTACTGCCCGTAATCAATTTGCTCCACTTTGTATTTATCTGGCAAGACCGTTATCAATGTACCGCCGCGCTGTTCGGTGAGATTTGATATTCCCGCATATGCTATGTAATCAATGGATTTTGAATATATCAAATCAACGCCCTTATATTTTATTCCCATATTGTTCAAATGGTCATGCCCCACGAACACCGCTTCGGTGCTGTTTTTGCTTAAAATCACGTCAAAAAAGCCGCTGTTGTGGTCGGGACAGGAGGTTTTTTCTCCGTTTTTCCCGAAAAGATACTCTGCCTCGGTACTTCTCGCGTCCAACGCCGCCTTTGCGTCCGCGAATTCCCGAAACGGTATATGCATAAAAACAAACGATTTTACCCGCTCGCCATGCTCCTCCGAAACCGCGTCAATTGTGTCGGAATACCATTCTATTTGGTCTTTATGTATGGAATCATAATCGTTTACTGTAATAGAATCCCGTGCATAGTCGTTTGTGTCCATTAAAAAGACGATACGGTTCAGACTTCCATCGGGATTTTCAAGTCTCAGATACTGATTATATCTTCCGTAAACCACGGGCTGATGCTCCGCATAGAGCATGGGGCAATTATTGTCCGCCATAAAATGTCTGAAAATACCCTCAAACGATCTCTCATCGTATGTCGCTATTGCTTCGGTATCGTGATTGCCATAAACCATTGCCCACGGAATTCCGATGTTGTTCATAAAAGTGCAGAACTGATAAATCGGGTTTAAATTGTTTTTGCTGAACGTCTTTGTAGGGGACGTATACACCACATCTCCCGTTACTATTATCAAATCGGGGCGGGCGGACTTTATTGTTTCATAGCATGCTTTCAGCGCTTTTCGATCTAATCCTATAGTCGTTATGCTTGAGCAAATGTGAATGTCCGTAAGCTGAAGGATTCTCAATTCATCGCTCTCGGCGCGGATAGTATAAACGCCGTTCTCGTGGTTATATGTTACGGTGCTGTTATGGTCGAACACGGAATAATCAAGCGAGTTGATATAACTTTCATTATATTGTACACCATTCTGAATGATTGTATTAAAAATGTATACGGTCGCGGCAACCGACAAGAGATTCGCTGTTAACCTCATCCAAAAAAGCACCCGCTCGTTCTTCATTCTTATCATCGGAAGTCCTATGATAAGCCGAACCGCGAAATTAAACGCCGCTAAAAGCGGGATAGGATAAAATACAGAAAACGACTGCCAAATTATGCTTAACGCCACATATACGGATAAAATCAACGCCCAATACACCGTCCATTTTATAATCGTTTTCTTTTTATTTGCGATTTTCATATTTGTCCCCCTGTTCAAAAATATTGTCGAACTCTTGTATATTTTATCACAAACCGTGAAAAATGTCAAGGAACGCCGCAAAGTCGCCGCGCAGCCCAATGTTGTGCTACAATAGATATTGGACAAACAAGCAAAAAATATTGAGAGATAGAAAAAAATCTGGTAAAATGAAAGTTACCACACCAAATCCCCCGCCGAGAAATTACAGCGGGGGATTGTCTGTTATGCTTTTGCGGGCTTGGCGGATTTTGCCGCTTTCTTGCTGCTCTTGCGCTCCTGCCACCAGATCCACAGCGGACCTGCAAGGCAGAGGGAGGAGTAGAATCCGACAATCATACCGATTGCAAGCGGAATCGCAAACGAGAGAATCGAGGTAACACCCATCATCGTGCACACAACCGCTATCGAAATCATTGCGGTAACGGTGGTCGCGGTGGTGATGATAGAACGCGAGAGCGTCTGATTAATGGAAAGATTAACAAGCTCTCTGTCGGACTGCTTGCCGCCGAGTTTAGCGCGGTTCTCACGCAAGCGGTCATAAATGATAATTGTGTTGTTGATCGAGTAGCCCAACAACGTCAGGATAACCGCCATAAAGTTGGAATCCAACGACATTCCGCAGAATACATACACCGCGTAGGTAAGGATCACATCGTGTAGCAGACAGCATATCGCGATGATACCCGCGCTCCAGCCGCCGATTTTCTTGAATCTGAACGCAATATAGATTACCAACAGCACAAATGCCGCCGCAACCGCGATAACGCACGAAATCAAGAACTGCGAACCCGCCGAGGCGGAAACGTTGGTGGTGTCCATATTTTCAATTTTGTTGTCGGGATATGCCTTTTCAAGCTCATTTGATACATTTAACAGCATATCCTCGTCCATCTTCTCATCAGCCGCAAAGGATATCACGATCGTTTTCAGACTTCCTGTAAAGCTCGTTCCCGTGGTAACGGTCGCGCGGGGAGTTCCGAGAGCCTCCACCGTGGACTTGATGTCATTGGTGTTTACCTCGCCCTCATACGAGTAGGTGATGATCGTTCCGCCCTTGAAACGGATATCCACATTCACGCCCAGCACGAACGAGAAAATCACCGTCAGCGCGATTGCCGCCGCGGAAATGATAACGAAAATCTTCCGCTTTCCAACGAAATCAACATTGGTTTTCGCCTTTACATCGATGGTGTGAACAGTGCCCTTGCCCGTTTCAACATCTGCGGGAAGGTCTTTCTTGGATACCCCGAAGAACGAGGGCTTTCTGAAACACTTGAACTTGGAGAGCGAAACCGTCATCAGACGCGTTGCCCAGCAAGCCATAATGAAGTTCATAATTACGCCCGCCAACAGCGTGTAACCGAACGAGTAAACCGTACCCTCGGTAGACGCGCCGAACCATGTTCCGAACACAGCCATCAAGATAAGAGCCACGATGATTACCGTGAGGTTAGAGTCGAGAATCGCCGTAAATCCGCGCGCGAAGCCGTTCTTAACCGCGCCGTCAATGGTGCGTCCCGATTTCAGCTCCTCTTTAATTCTCTCTGCTGAGATTACGTTTGCGTCTACACCCATACCGATAGAGAGGATAATACCCGCGATACCCGGCAGCGTCAGCGAGGACGCGTTGTTAAATCCAAAGAATCCCGTGATCGCCGCGAACATACCTGCGACTTGTCCGGTAAGCGCGATAACCGCCACAAATCCCGGCAGACGGTAGTAAACGATCATAAAAATCGCGATAAGACCAAACGCGATGAGTCCCGCGAGAGCCATTGCGTCACGCGCGCCGATACCCAAAATAGGGGAGATGGTGGAAAGGCTCTTCTGTTCGAGCTTGAACGGCAGAGCGCCTCCGTTTATCTTGTCCGCAAGAGCTCTTGCCTCTTCAACGGTAAAGCTGCCCGAAATCTGGCACGAGCCGTCCGTAATCGCGGTGCTTACATTCGGATAGCTTATGCACACATCGTCCATCCAGATAGAAATGGGCTGACCGACAAGGCGCGTTGTCGCCTCGGCGAAAGCGTCTTTTCCCGACTCCTTGAACTCAAGACTTACGATATATTGACCTTCCTGTTGGTCATACTTAGCCTCAGCCTTTTCGACATCGGCGCCGGTAAGGATAATCTTGTCCTTGGTTTCGTCGACCGGCAAACCGTTTTCGTCAACTTTGTGAAGCTCGCGAAACGTCAGCAGCGCGGTTTCGCCGATCTCCTTGACCGCCTGCTCGGGGTCAAACGACGCGTCGCCGCTCTGCCACGGGAACTGCACGATTATCGCGTTTGTCGCGCTGTCAACATACACCTCGTAGTCGTTGATATTTTTATTGACCAGACGCGTTTCGATTATCGACTTTGCCGCGTTAAGGTCGTTTTCGGTAATGTTGTGCTCTGCTGCATAGTCTGCGGGCACGCCGAACGTAACGTTTACGCCGCCGCGAATATCTATTCCCCATCTGATGTCGTCTATTCCCCAGATATACGATGTCTTGATGTCGCCCTTATAGCTAGCCACGCCCATTGTGGACAGCAGCGTGAATATTATAATAAGGAAAAAGACAACGAAGAAGACGGGTTTTCTGATTTTGCTCTTCAAATGTATTCACTCCGTTTCCGATTTTTAGAATCCTCAGCCTGTAACCTTTTACAGCCTGTTATCTTTCTATTATACTACAAAAAACAGGATTAGTCAAGTATTATTTGGTGAAAATTAAGGAATATTTTACAAGGGTACTTGAAAACGCAAGTAATATGTGGTATAATTATAGTGAAAATGTATGGCAGAACCCAAAGTCGCACTTTTGAGTGAAAGCTCGGACAACAGTCAGGGGAGCAGTGCAAATTCAAAACGCGCCTGTCGCCCCAAAAGGCGGCTTCCTTGCCGCCTTTTGGGGCGACCAAATGACCGCAAGCGGTCACACTCGCAAACATCCTGTTTGCGAGTGGCACGGTTCACGCGCAAAGTGAACCGGGTTGCTCAGCGAACATAGGTGAGCGTAAGCTTGTCTGTGTGGTTTTGAATTTGCTATTTAAGATTAAGGAGCTATTATATTATGAACTATCCCAACAACCCCAACAATCAAAACAATGTTTCCGGAAAGGAGCTTTTTGTAGGGCTGAACGTATTGTCGAAAATCGGCGTGATTTTCCTTATTCTGGGAGTTATCGCGTTTTCGGCGGCTTCCAAGGGCTATATTCCCGAATGGGTGCGGCTGACACTGGTGTTCGCAGTGGGCGTGATCATGCTAGTCGTCGGGGAGCTGTTTTACCGCAAGGGAAGTTCCAAAATCTTTTCGTTGGCGTTGATTTATGGGGGTATGGCGGAGCTGTTTATAAGTTCGCTTATCGGATATTACGGGTTCCCGGTTTTCGGAGAGTTTGCCGTTTTGGGAACATTCCTTGGTGCGTCAATTGTTGGATTTGCACTCTCCGAAAGGTATAGATCCCAGTTTCTGTCAGTACTTACGGTTATCGCCTCGATCATTCCTTTCTTTATGTTTTATGTGAAACACGGATTTGTGTACTTCTTCGCGGCGGCGATTATTATGGGCGTACATTGCGCAAACGCCGTGATCGCGCGGAAAAAGCGTTACAACGTTTCGTTCGTCACGGGAATTATTTTGCTGATCACACAGGTTCCGATGCTTTGCGACTTGCTCAAACAAAATCTCAATTTCAATGAAAGGGAGCTGTGGACGATTCAGCTCTTTCCGGTGATTTTTGCGGCATTCGGAGCGTTTATCTACACCGCCGGGGCGATTCTGAACGCGATTCAGAACGGCGGAAAAGCAAGCGAGTTGGATCTGACCGGCGCGGCGATAACCCAAGTGGTTGCGATGATGTATTCGTGGAATTACATCGGCGGAATCGCCGACGGAATCGTTATGTTCGTGTTGGCGATATTTTACGCTCTGGCGGCGGCTTGCTTTATACTTAGGTTCGGCGGCAAGATGGAACTTCGCGCAGCCGCAGCTAAGTCGGCGGCAAGGGGTAAGAATAACTTTGCCAATCTGCTGCTGAATCTGGCCCTTATTGCGGCTGTTTCAGGAATATTCCTTTCAATGCGTGCGGGATATATTCGGTACATCGCGCTGCATTTGTTCGCGGCGGCAATATTCACAATGGGAGCGTTTTTTGAAAGCAAGCTGCCGCGCGTTTGGGGAGTCGCGCTGTTGGTGCTGTCGGAGGTAATGTTTCGGTCGCTGTACGCGCGGTATGAGGGCATAGGAATGAAGCTGTTCATAACGATCGTGAATATCGTTATATGGCTTGCTATTCTGATTCCGTTTGTCGCACGCAAAAAGCACAATGCAACGCTGTTCCGTATATATACCGCGCTGGCGGTGTTTAACGCGGGATTTCTCGGCGCGAGTGTAATTGTCACGAATGTTGTTCCGGCTCTGGAGGTTTTTTCCATATGGGAGGACAAGGCGGGGCAGGCGGCATTTGCGGCGATGTGCGCCGCCGTGCTGTGGATGTTGGTTGGATTTATTTTCGGTAAGCTGAAATATATGAAAACTGCGGGAATCGTTCTCTCGATTATCAGCTATGTAATCGGACTGCTTTACCTGATGGGTTCGTCAATCGCGGGCGCGGCAAGCCGTAATTACGGGAACTCTGCAGGACTTGTGATGATTATTGTGACGATTATAATAAACGCTGTTTCGGTACTCGCGGTGTTGGATATTACGCTGCAAATACGCGAACGCGCGCCGAGGTTCGCCAAAGCGGTTGGGCTTGTCGTTTCGGGATACGCGCTGATTGTGCTTACATCGGTGCTTGGCACAAACGATTTCGTCAAGTTTACCAGCTTTATAATAAGTATAATCTACATTGTCACGGCGGCACTGTGGATCGTTATCGGATTCAAGCGCAAAAACACCATTCTGCGCAGGTTCGGGCTGGCATTGGCGCTGCTTTCCTCCACAAAGCTGTTTTTGTTCGATTTCAGAGGAATTAACCCTATGGGCAAGACGCTCTTGTTTATCGGTTTCGCACTGACGCTGCTGGGAATTTCGTACGGTTACGGTATCGCCGAAAAATCCTTGAAAAAGTAGTTGACAACAAAGGGAAAAAGTGCTACAATAAAAGTTGTTAGAGAGTAGTAGTTATTTGGGTTATAACACTAATCCGCTGTTCGGGGTGAAGTTATGGTGCATTATCCCACATCAACCTATCGGAGTGAAATCTTAGCGCGGTATAACTCAAAACAACAAACCCGCAACTAGTGCAAATCCGAAATACGAGTGAGGCACAACACCACAAAGTGGTGTTGTGGCTCGCTCGGCAAGCGCAGATGAAATCCGCAAAGCGGATTTCATCTGCGCGGTTTCGGATTTGCTATTAAAAATAAGGAGAAGATTATGGAAATCAGAATTGAAAAGACAACAACACCAAAGGAAAAGCCCATCGATGAAAGCAAGCTGGGTTTTGGTCACGTATTCACGGATCATATGTTCGTGATGAACTATGACGCGGGACAGGGTTGGCATGACGCGAGAATCGTGCCTTACGGCGAGATTTCGCTGTCTCCGGCGGCTATGTGCCTGCACTACGGTCAGGAGATTTTTGAGGGACTCAAGGCTTACCGCACATCGGACGGCTCTGTTCAGCTTTTCAGACCAGACGAGAACTTCAAGAGAATGAACGTTTCTGCGGAAAGAATGGTAATCCCACCGATTGACGAGGAATTTGTTCTCAAAGCGTTGAAACAGCTTGTTGAGATGGAAAAGGACTGGGTTCCGCATTCCGAGGGAACCTCTCTGTACATTCGTCCGTTTATCTTCGCGGTTGACCCGTATGTCGGCGTAAAGCCCGCAGATCACTATCTGTTTATGATTATTCTCTCTCCGTCGGGAGCGTATTATTCCACGGGCTTGAACCCCGTAAAGATTTACGTTGAGGAGAAGTATGTAAGAGCAGTAAGAGGTGGCACGGGCTTTGCCAAGACCGCCGCGAACTACGCAATCTCCCTTAAGGGACAAGACGAGGCTCACAATCAGGACTACGAACAGGTTCTCTGGCTGGACGGTGTGGAGCAGAAATACATTGAGGAAGTCGGCTCGATGAACATATTCTTCGTGATTGACGGAGAGGTCATCACTCCCGAACTTACAGGCTCGGTTCTGCCTGGAATCACGAGAAAGTCCGCAATTGAAATCTGCCGCAAGAAAGGCTTCAAGGTTACCGAACGCAGAATCACCATTGAAGAGGTCGCCAAGGCATACGACGAGGGCAAGCTGGACGAGGTATTCGGCACGGGTACTGCGGCGGTTATCTCCCCGGTTGGACACCTCAAGTGGGGCGACAAGATTATGGAAATCAACAACAATCAAATCGGAAAGATTTCTCATATGCTGTACGAAACCCTTACCGGTATTCAGTGGGGCACTCTCCCCGATGAGTTCGGCTGGATCGTGAAGATCTGATGGACGGCAAACAGATTTACAATCAAATTCTGCGAATTTTCGCGGAGATTCTTCAAACGATTACCGGCAGGTATGTAATGAACGACTTGACGATTCCCGCGGAGGTTCTGGCATTAAAGGACGAGGCTTGCCATATCACATCAAAAGCCGCCGATGAACATAATCCCAATACCCTCGCGGAATATGAGCGGCGGTTGTCTGAGATTAGAAGTGCTTTGAAATGATAAAACGAATTACGGCGATGATAATCGCGGTAATAATTCCGATTGTGCTTTTAAGCGGCTGCGGCAAAAGTCTTACTGTTGAGGAATACAAAGACGAGCTTCAAAGCAAATGGCGGGATTACGCTTCCGCACAAAATGGCAATAGTATCCGATATGCAGTCATTTGATGAAAGCGGAACAATTCCCGCCGAATTTGACAAACATTGTGCGGATTTTGAGGACGCGATGAAAAGCTTTGAAAAAATAAACCCGCCGTCTGATTATAAAGAAAAGCACAAGCAGCTTGTGAAATCCCTTGATAAGGAGCGCGATTGGCTTGCTGCCATACGGGAACATGCGGCGGCGACAAGTCCTCAAGAAATCGAACAAGCCGAACAAAAGATTCAAGACACCGCAGACTACGAAAACAGCTTTCCATATCACTGGTTTCAGATAATTTTGGAGTTGGAAAAGGAAGTCGGTGGCAACTAATATGAGCAGTTCAACAAAAAGCCGCAAGCCGATTGTGATAGGCTCGGGATTTGTTACCGCGGCGGTTATTGTTTTCGCGCTGTTCTCGGTGCTTATGACATCACATCACGTTAGTGAATCCGAACGATACAGCGAGCAGTACAAAAAGGCGAACCTTTCGGTTATGTTCTGCGTGACGACAGTTTTGAACGGCACTTCCTCCGAGGGATTAAGCTATGTAACGTTGAACAGGTATAACGCGCTGAAAAGCATTGAACAGTCCCGCGAAGCGGTGGAATATTTCGCAAAGATACACCCGCCGTTAAGGCTCAGTTCGGCAATTGGCTTGGTACGGGACGCGGCGGATTCCGAGCGCGCTTTTCTGGACGCGGCTGAAAAGCTGTTCCGCGCCGAAACAGAATCACAGCTTGCAGACGGAATTTCCGCCGTAAAACAATCGAGTGTCGGTAAGACCTCCGAATATGGGTTTTCAAACTCGGTCGCGAAATTTGTGGAACAGTTAGATGAATATGCCAATCAGCGTTACAGAGATGGTGGCAATTTCTTCATTTGGCTGTGAACAAATCGGCGCGTTTTGGACTTGCCATGATAAGGAGATGATTCATTGGATAACCCGGTAAAAAGTAAAAAGCGCAAGCCGATAATAATGGGATTTGTTATTGTATTCCTTTTTGTGGCGGGAACAGTTCTTGCGCTGCTTGCAGTGTATATCACGCACAATCATATTGATGAAACCAAGCGGTACAACAGCCAATACAAGAGCGCGGATAACGCGGTTATGCTCCACCTTGCCGCTGTTATGGACGTCACTTCGTCCGCCGCGTTAAACTATGTTGCAGAGAACAGAAATGACGCACTTAAATATATTGAGCAGTCCCGCGAGGCAGTGGATTATTTTGCCGGAATCAACCCTCCTCGAAGACTCAGCTCGGAGATTTACGCAATCAAAAAGGCAGAGGATTCCGAGCGCGCATATTTGAACGCGGCTGAAAAGGTATTCCGCGCCGAAACCGAATCACAGCTTGAAGACGGTCTTTCCGCCGTAAAACAATCGGGCATTGCCAAAAGCTCAAGCAACGGGTTTTCAAATACGGTTGCGGGCTTTATGGAACGGTTGGAGCAGCTTACAAGCAGCAAATACAGAGATGAAGACGATGCCGTTTTTGTCTGGTTATAACCAAAAAGCAAAAGAGAGGTATTTATGGAAAACACACAAAAGACAATGGACAAGATAGTAGCTTTGTGCAAAGGCAGAGGCTTTATTTTCGCGGGAAGCGAAATATACGGCGGTCTCGCCAACACATGGGACTACGGTCCTCTTGGTGCGCGGCTTAAGAACACCATCAAGGACTGCTGGAGAAAGCGCTTTATCCAAGAGCGCAGAAACTCCTTTGAGCTTGACGCGGATATCCTTATGCATCCGAGAGTTTGGGAGGCTTCCGGACACGTCGCGAGCTTCTCCGACCCGCTTCTCGACTGCAAAGAGTGCAAAATGCGCCATAGAGCCGATAATCTTATCGAGGCTTTTTCTCCCGACGCTCACCCGGACGCTATGACCAAGGAAGAGATGTTCGAGTATATCAAGAGCCACAGCATTCCCTGCCCGAATTGCGGCAAGCACAACTTCACAGATATACGAGAGTTCAATCTTATGTTCCAGACGTTCAGAGGAACAACCAATGATAATAAAAGCGTTATCTATCTTCGTCCCGAGAACGCTCAGGGCGAGTATGTGAACTTCCTGAACGTTCAGCGTTCCATGAGAGCTAAGCTGCCGTTCTCTATCGGTCAGATAGGCAAGGCGTTCAGAAACGAGATCACCCCGAAAAACTTTACTTTCAGAACCATAGAGTTTGAGCAGATGGAATTTCAGACCTTCTGCAAAGAAGGCACGGACACCGAGCTTTACGATTACTTCAAGGAATTCGGCAAGAAGTTCTATATGGATCTCGGTATCGCGGAGGAGCACCTTCGCTATCACGATCACGAAAAGCTTGCGCATTACGCAAAGGCGGCGTGTGATATTGAGTTCCTGTTCCCATTCGGCTGGGGCGAGATCAACGGTACTCACAACCGCACAAACTTCGACCTCACCCGTCATCAGGAGTACAGCGGTCAGAAGATCGAATACCTTGATCCCGAGACCAATGAGAAGTATGTGCCGTTTATCATCGAGTCCACCTACGGACTTGACAGAACTGTTCTCGCGCTGCTCTGTGAGGCGTATGACGAGGAAGTCATTGACGCGGAGAAGAACGACACCCGTGTAGTGCTTCACTTCCACCCGGCACTCGCGCCCATAAAGGCGGCAGTTCTTCCGCTCTCCAAGAAGCTCGGCGAGAAGGCTATGGAGCTTGCCGACGAGCTTTCCAAGAGCTTTATGACCGACTATGACGAGGCGGGTTCTATTGGTAAGCGTTACCGCCGTCAGGACGAAATCGGAACGCCGTTCTGCATTACCTATGACTTTGATACGGAAACCGATAACTGCGTGACCGTCCGTGAGCGTGACAGTATGCAGCAGGTAAGAATCCCTATCTCCGATGTAAAGGCATATATTGAGGAGAGAATCTCCTTCTAAGTGGTGCTTAAGCTGGGGACTCCGCCCCCTGACCCCCGCTTAAGGGGTCAGCCCCTTAAGAATCCCGGTTTCAATATAGTATAATTGTGAATTGCAATGTTTTCTCTGTTAGCAAGATAAATATGGGTTTTGCCTTACAAACCACACTCTCCAATAGGTAGATTAAGCCCCCTCTGATTCGGAGGGGGCTTGAATTTATATTGTGTGTTTCTTTCCGAGCGTGTGGCACGTAGAATCAAATCCCACATCACCCTATCCAACAGCGAAAACGCTCAATCAAAAATCACACTGTATTGGAATCGGGATTCCAAAGGGGTATGCCCCTTTGGCAGGGG
>CAMWMN010000010.1 GCA_947175385.1 uncultured Clostridia bacterium
GTGGAATAATCCGCTACACCGGCGCGGATTTGAATGTGCTCTCCCCTGCCGCCCCGACTGCGGACGAGCCGTCCGCTCCCGAGGAAAAGCCCGCCGTTAAAAATGTGGAACTGCCAAAACCCGTAAATGTTTCCGCAGGTGAAATCGCCTCGCGGATACAAGACAACGAGGAGATTAAATTTCTGTTCAACGAGGCTCAACGGCTGTACGGAAGAATGCTCCGACAAAGTGAGGAGCAGCTTCTCATCTCGCTTACCGACCACTACGGGCTTTCGGGAGCAGTATCGGCAATGCTGTTAGGATATTGCTTCAAAAACGGTCAGACCGCACCGAGTTACATCTCCGCTGTTGCCAAAAACTGGGCAGAAGAGGAAATCACCTCGGTGGAGCTTGCGAACGCGAAGATACGTGCATTGGAAAAGCAAAGCGCTATTGAAGAGCGTCTGCGCCGCGCAATGGGTATGAAGTCCCGAATGACCTCCAAAATGCGGAATTTCATCGATAAATGGGCGAATGAATGGGGCTTTAGTGAGGAGATGATTATGCTCGCTTACGAAAAGACGGTAGACCGGATCAACGAATGGAAGCCCGAATACGCGAATAAAATCCTTGAAAGCTGGAACGCAGAGGGCTTATGCACTCCCGAAGCGGTTGAAAAATCGGAAACCGCATATCGTCAATCGATGAGCAAAAGACCATCTGCCGAGCCAAGCGGCAAATCCTCGTTTAATGTCGACAGCGTTATGTCGGAGCTTAAAAATCGTTATAAAAACGGGACTTGAGGTAAAATATGGGATTGGACAAAAGGTTTTTTCAATTGGCGCAAGAGCGCCTTGCTCAGCGCCGTTCGGACAACCGAGCGCTTGAAATAAAACGCCGCGAGGAAATCTTCGCTAAACTGCCGCAATATTCCCGACTTGCGGACGAGCTTTCGGGAACGATGGCAGAGGTCGCGAGGATTCTGGCGGCAAGAGATCCCTACGCGGAATCCAAGGTCAAGGCACAATTGGACAAAAATGTCGAGCTTCAGCGGCAAATGGACGAGGTTCTCACACAAGGCGGTTATCCGTTGGACTATTTAGACCGCATATACACCTGTCCGAAATGTCACGATAAAGGCTCGGTAGACGGCGAATGGTGCGGGTGCTTTCGGAAAATCCTCACGGGAATCGCCGCAGAGGATCTTAACGCGCGCTCCCCGCTGCGGTTAAGCTCGTTCGAGAGCTTTAAGATTGACGCTTATCCCGATGAAGTGGACAATGAGTTCGGAGTCAGCAAGCGCGAAATTATGAAACAAAACTTCACCGACTGTGCGAAATTCGCCGAGGAGTTCAACGGGCGCGGCTACGGGCTGTTTATGATTGGCGGTACGGGTCTTGGAAAAACGCACCTGTCACTTGCTATCGCAAATACCCTCATCAAGCGTGGATTCAGCGTGATTTACGGCTCAACCCCGGAGCTGCTGCGAAAGCTCCAGAAAGAGCAATTCTCACGCGGCGAAAAGAGCGATGATACAATGATGCTACTTACCGACTGCGATTTGCTGATTCTCGACGACTTGGGAGCCGAAAGCTCCTCGGAGTACACCGCTTCCTTGTTGTATGAGGTTATAAACGCGCGGCAGAGCCGTTCGATTCCGATGATTGTCAATACCAATCTCGATGAAAACGGCTTGAAGCAACGATATCAGGACAGACTATGGTCAAGATTATTCAGTATGAAGGTGCTGTTTTTCCGCGGAAACGACAATCGGCTCGGTTTGGCGATTAACAGTACAAGAAAATAAACGGGAGGTAACATTATGGGAAAACTCAGAATCGGCATTCTTACAAGCGGCGGCGACTGCCCCGGACTTAACGCGACTATTCGCGGCGTTGCGAAAGCAACCTACGAGCAATTCGGCGAGGACAAGGTTGAAATTGTCGGGATTCATGATGGGTATCACGGCTTGATTCACGGCGATTACAAGGAGATGTCGCCCTCGGATTTTTCGGGAATCCTCACCACAGGAGGCACTATCCTCGGAACAAAGCGCACCCCGTACAAGATGATGCAGATTATCGAGGACGACAAGGTTGACAAGGTCAAGGAGATGAAACAGACCTACCGCAACCTCAAGCTGGATTGTCTGTTCACCTTGGGCGGAAACGGAACACACAAAACCGCAAATATGCTCTCCGAGGAAGGCTTGAATGTTATCGGTCTGCCGAAAACAATTGATAATGACATTTTTGGTACGGACGTAACATTCGGATTTCATACCGCTGTTGATATCGGAACGGAGGTCATTGACCGAATCCATACTACTGCCAACTCCCACAGCCGAATTATGGTAATCGAGATCATGGGTAACAAAGCGGGCTGGCTGACTCTGTACAGCGGTGTTGCGGGCGGCGCGGATATTATCCTCATTCCCGAGATTCCGTATGACATCGGAAAGGTTGCAAAGGCTTGCCAGAAGCGCGCGGACGCGGGCAAGGCGTTCTCAATCATCGCAGTTGCAGAGGGAGCGTTCGACAATGAGGAGGCAAAGCTCAAGAAAAAGGAGCGCGCCAAGGCTCGCGCTGAACGCGGCGAAACTACCGCGACATCGCGAATCGCCAAGGAGGTCGAATCGAGAACAGGTCTTGAAACCAGAACCGTTGTTCCTGGACATTTTCTGCGCGGCGGCTCTCCCTCCGCGTATGATCGAGTTCTCGCAACGCAGTTTGGCGCTCATGCGGCGCACCTGTTAAAGCTCGAGAAGTTTGGATATACGGTAGCAATGGTAGATGGCAAGGTTACCGAGAACAAGCTCGTTGACGTTGCAATGAAAACCAAATTCGTCACCGAGGACTGCGACATCGTTAAAACCGCGCGGGACATCGGAATCTCGTTCGGTGATTAATACAACAAACCCCCGAATTTTTATTCGGGGGATTTTTGTATTATTTTTCCGGAATTTGTATTACCATATTCTCCGCGAGACTTGCTGGTACATCAATCAATCGTTGATTATCGCTCCCGCGAAACGGCAGAGAGAGCGTTCTCCGCTCAAGAATAAACCGTCCGTCCACCAACACATCAAGTATTGAAAGCAGCTTACCGACATACTCCTCGCTTTCGGCTTTTTGCCAAAGCTCTTTCCACGTCCAACCGCTGTAACACCATAAATTATAGCCGCGCTCCTTAAACATTTTACCGAGGTGATACAGCGGCTCGGGCTGACTGAACGGCTCTCCGCCCGAGAATGTCACTCCTGTAATTAATGGGTCTTCGGTACACTCCGCAAAAAGCTCCTCAATCGGAACAGTTCTTCCCGCATTGAAATCGTGCGTTTGCGGATTGTGACAACCCGGACAGTTGTGCGGGCAGCCCTGAACAAAAATCGTGTATCTCATTCCGGGACCATCCACAATGGATTCCAGAACCGTCCCGGCAATACGCAAATCCAATTTCAGCATACCACGATCTCCTTATTCATCTATTTTGATGAACATCTTTGGACGCTCAATTCTGTCAAGCACAATTTCGCTGTCATGGCGGTGACACATGGGGCATTCATCGTCGATTATCCCCGTGAATCCGCAGCAAGGATCGCGGTCAATTGGGTGATTTATCGCGCCGTAGCCGATTCCCTGCTCTTTCATATAGCGGACGATCTGCTCGAACGCGTCAAGATTCTTCAGCGGGTCGCCGTCAAGCTCGATATAGCTGATGTGTCCGGCGTTGGTAAGTGCGTGATACGGCGCTTCAATATGGATCTTCTTGAACGCGCTGATGTTATAATATACGGGCACATGGAAAGAATTGGTATAATAATCCTTGTCGGTGATTCCGGGAATTTCGCCGTAGTGTTTCTTGTCAATGTTGATAAACCGTCCGGAGAGTCCCTCGGCGGGAGTCGCCAGCAGACTGAAATTCAGCCCCGTCTTTTTGCTCTTAGCGTCTACCTTTTCGCGCATATGGGTGATGATTTCCAGACCGAGCTTTTGCGCCTCCTCGCTTTCACCGTGGTGAACGCCGATAAGTGACATCAAGCACTCCGCAAGACCGATAAATCCAACGGACAACGTGCCGTGCTTCAGAATCTCGTCAATGTTGTCATTCTCGTCCAGTTTCTCGGAATCGATCCAAACACCCTGCCCCATCAGAAACGGGAAGTTTTTAACACGCTTTGAGCACTGAATCTTAAACCGCTGCAAAAGCTGCTCGAACACCAATTCCATCATTGCGTCCAAATCCCGATAAAACTTGCTGATGTCCTTGTTTGCCTCAATTCCCAGACGCGGGAGATTAATCGTGGTAAAGCTCAGATTTCCGCGTCCCGTAACGATCTCGCGCGATGGATCGTAAATATTGCCGATAACGCGTGTGCGGCAACCCATATAGGCGATTTCGGTGTTGTAATCGCCCTCTTTGTAATATTGCAGATTGAACGGTGCGTCGATAAAGCTGAAATTCGGGAACATTCTCTTTGCGGAAACACGAATCGCCAGCTTGAACAGGTCGTAATTCGGGTCGCCCTCATTGTAATTTACACCCTCTTTCACCTTAAAGATGTGAATCGGGAAAATCGGCGTTTCGCCGTTTCCTAAGCCGCTTTCGGTAGCAAGCATTACGTTTCGCGCAACCATTCTGCCCTCGGGGGAAGTGTCCGTGCCGTAATTGATGGAGGAGAACGGATTCTGCGCGCCCGCGCGGGAATTCATCGTGTTGAGATTATGAATCAGCGCCTCCATTGCCTGATATGTCGCGCGGTCGGTTTCAATCTCCGCGAGTTTCTCTGCCTCATCCTGAAGCGCGGTAAACTTGTCGCCGAATTTGGGCGCGAGAATCTCCCACTCACGGGACTTGTAATCATCATTATTATTCAGCGATGGGAACAATCCCTCCTCTGCCAGTTTTCCCTCAACCTCTTTCAGCGTTCCCAATATCTCGTGATAGTCAATATTTTCATAAGAATACAGGATTGCCTTTGCCAGATTCTGGATATACATACGTCGGAAAGTCTTTTTTACACCCTCTGCCATCGCGTAGTCGAAATTCGGCACAGACTGTCCGCCGTGCTGGTCATTTTGGTTGGACTGAATGGCAATACACGCAAGCGCCGCATAGCTTGAGATGTCGTTCGGCTCACGCAGGAATCCGTGCCCGGTGGAGAATCCGCCGTGGAACAGCTTAAGCAAGTCAATCTGGCAACAGGTGGTAGTGAGTGTGAGAAAATCCAAATCGTGGATATGAATATCGCCGTTTATATGAGCGTTAGAAAATGCCGGGTCAAGCACATACATCTCATTGAACTGCTTTGCGCCCTCGCTGCCGTATTTCAGCATAGTTCCCATAGCAGTATCGCCATCTATATTCGCGTTTTCACGCTTGATGTCGCTGTCCGCGGCGGGCATAAACGTCAAATCCTCGTAAGTCTTCATCAGCGTGGAATTCATCTCGCGGACGCGAGTGCGCTCCGCGCGATAGAGGATATACGCTTTGGCGGTCTTGGTGTGTCCCTCCTCAATCAGGACGCGCTCCGCCATATCCTGAACCTCCTCAACTGACGGATTTCTGCCGATAATCGTTTCGGAAAGCTCCTGGCAAACCATATCCGCAAGCCGAAGCGACTCGTTGTAGTCCTTTCCGCCCACAGACTGCGCCGCCCTGAAGATTGCGTGCGCGATTTTCTCGATATTAAAAGGCACTTGTCTGCCGTCACGCTTTTTGATCATTGTTATCATTGCCATTTTTTGACTGCTCCTTTGCACAATATGTTGTATAGAAATTAACGTACTCTTTCATTATACAGTATTTTTCCACGCTTGTCAATAGAAAACGAAAAAATTTTCGAGAAATTTTTTCGATTCGGCATTTCTCCAAAACGTAAAAGCTCCCCGTTTCAAACAGGGAGCGAAATTTCATTTTTACGCGAGAGCTGAAAAACTCCCGGATTTATTCATAATATCAATGACGAGGATAGCAGTAAGCGCGACATTAAACACGTTGCTTATGACGACATACGTCACCGAAGAACGCTTGTGCCGTGGCTTTAGAAAACCGCTGTTGATACCGATCCACCCCGCCGAAACCGCAACGGCGATAACCATAGTCAATATTCCGCCGAATAGCGTGACATCGACTTTCATTATACGCATAACCACATATTCAAGCACGATATATGTCAGCGGAACTACTATCAACGGAAGCGTTGCAACCGCCCAATCCTTATGGTGTGTTCGGAGAAAAATCATTACAACCAACAAGAAAATGGCTAATATTGCCGCACATTCAATCGCCATATTTTTCTCTCCTTTTTGCAATCAACCGAGTATGTCTTTCGCTATGTTGTTGTCCGCGCAAATTGCGTAGGTTACGGTTGTTCCGTTTATGTTCACAAAAGCGTCATCAAGCTTGTAAAGCTCATTGGCAGCGATTGGATAATCCTCATAGGTCTTTTTCTGGGCTTCAACGCGATTTTCCAGACACTCCTTAATTCTTGATGCCGCGTCCTCACTTTGTGCGACAAAAATACCGAACTCATCGGGCATTGCTCCCGAGCCACAGATATACGCCGAATACTCCGCAACATCGTTCATAGTGAAGCCGTAATAAACCTCGAGATTATCCTCCTTAACCGCTACCATCGATGGGAACTCAACATCGTTCATAAGCTGATCGGTTTGGCTGCTAATATCGTAGAATATGACGTTACTGGAAATATCACTGTTTGAAACAACTTCCCAGCTGTTTTCGGAATCAGTGCTTTCCGGTTTTGAAGCAGTACTGCCGTTCCATGAGGCGGGATTACTTCCGCTGTTTGAGGACTGATTGTCGCCGCAGCCAGCCAGCATAACGCAGCTCAATGCTGCCGCGATAAATAAAGTAGATTTTTTCATAATTTCTCCTTTTCTTGGAAGTCCGCATAAATCTCCGTACGGACAAATTGGTTTCATTGCGTTTCCAATCCGAAAAGCAATACATCATAAGCAGCCTTTTTGAAATGAAAGCCATCTACCTCGGCATACTCTGCCTTGAAATAGCCGTTGTTATCACTCAAAGCGGTATTCAAGTCAAAATACCGAATCTCCAGTTCCTCACACATTTCCTTTATATAATCGTTCGCGCTGTCGATGGTTGTCTTCGTGATTCCGGCGCTCTTCGCCAAGGAGCTGTTTTCTGTAATGGGCGGCACGGAGACTATACATATCTCGCTGTTCGGGCAGGCGGTTTCCAACGCGTTGATAAGGCTCTTGTAGTCATTAACCAATCCGGTGAGCGACACTCCGGGACCCAACATATTCGAGCCGAGCATAATGTTTATATGCGTTGGCTGCATTTCTTCCGCATAATCCACCGCTGTTCCGTTATAGTTGCTCAAAGTGTTGTAATGCGCACCGGCTATCGAATTTCCAACCGACGCGGCGACATTGCTCTTGTCAAGAATGCCATAAAGACTCAATCCAGTGAAAATGCTGTCGCCGATAAACAAATCATCGCTGAAGTACTCATAGTTGTAATATGTTGGCATGGTGATTTTTGATTGTTCTTCGTAAGAGGTAATATCATCAGGCACATATTCATCCGGGTTTATGTTATCAGAACTTGAATCATCAGGACTTGTATTATCGGAGTCTGAAGTATCAGTGCTTGTGTCATCGAAGTCTGAAGCATCGGTGCTTGTGTCATCGGAGTCTGAAACATCGGTGCTTGTGTCATCAGATTCCATGCTTGGTTCGTCCATGGGAGAGTCCGATTCGAACATTGACAGTGAAGAATTATTATCCGCAGAATTTCCGCTTGTTATATTGCCGCAGCCTGCAAACATAACACAGCTCAACGCTGCCGCGACAATTAACTTCTTCCTGTTCATTGTGATGATTCTCCTCCTGTTTGAGTGCCGACCGATTTATCCCACAACTGCTCCACCCCGACCAGCAGAACATCATAGGTTTTAACCTTAAAGTGCATACCGTCCAGCTCGGCATATTCTTTCTTGAAGTATCCCTCGTTATCGGAAAGATGGCTGTTCAAATCAAAATACGGAACATTGATTTCGGAGCACATCTTCTTAATTTGTTTATTCGTATCATCGATCATCTTTTTGGTGATACCGGCAGAATCAGCCGCAGAGCTGTCCTTGGTGATCGGCGGAATGGAAATCACGCAGATTTTGCTGTTTGGAGTGACTTCCTTGAGAGCGGCTATCAGCTCCTTATAGTCCTTGATCATCTCCGAAACGGAAGCATCCGGTCCAATACTGTTGGAGCCTAACATTATGTTGATATGTTTCGGTGTGATTTTCCCCGCATAATCCACTGCTGTTCCCGCATAGTCACTCAGGGTATTGTAGTGCACTTTGTAGGGTGTGAATCCGATTTCCGCAGCGACATTATGCGTGCTGAGAATATCATAAGTACTCAACCCGGAGAGTATGCTGTCGCCAACGAAAAGGTCATCATCGGCATATTTATATTTATACCCAGCAGGAACGGAAATAGTCTGAGGAGTGCTTGATTCACTGCTGTTCGCCGGCTTGGGCGAGGAATCACCGCCGCTTATCAGATATGCCGAAAGACTGCTGCTGTCATTATCACTTGTGCCGTTTTCGGTGTTCTTGGTGCTGTTAAGACTTATAATAAACACCACCGTGACGATTATCAGAATCGCTACCGAAAGAACCACATAAATTTGAATGGTTTCTTTTGGAGGCTTGTATTTGTTGCCTTTGGGGTTTGGATTTCGTTTAGGAGCGCTGTTTCTGACCGGGATATGTATCTCCTCGGGTTGGATTATTTGTTCCCGCGCTCTTGGTTCTCTCTTCTTGGAGAAATCCAAATCAAAATCATCGGAATTGGTATTGGAGTTTTTTCTGTCGCTCATTTTAACTTCCCCTTTCAAAATTTTCCCCAACCTATCAATACATCTTAACAAATACCATTATAGTACATTTTTTGCCAAAATGCAAGAGGTATTACAAAAAATTCATAAATTCTTTATTTTTTCAATATTGCGTTGCCTTAACTTTTCGCTGTAAGGGTAATACACGGCTTAATTACGGAGTTTTCGCTCGTTCCACTCTTGTCTGGTCATCAGCACTTGACGCGGCTTTGAACCCTCTGAGGAACCCACCACGCCCATTCTCTCCATAGTGTCGACAATTCGTGCGGCTCTACCGTAGCCGAGCTTTAGATGCCGCTGAAGCGCAGATGTGCTCGCCTGCCCCGCGTTAATTACGAACTCGATTGCCTCATCGAGCTTTTCATCCTTATCATCGCCGTCAATATCCGAATCTGAGCCGCCCTTGCTGTTGTTGGAGCTTACTATCTCCGCCTGACGCTCGATCTCTGCCATAATACCCTCATCGTACTCCGCCTTGAAGGTCTGCTTAATGAACTGTACCACGCGCTCGACTTCATCATCTGATACAAAGCACCCTTGCAGACGTATCGGTTTCTGAATGCCTACAGGCATATACAGCATATCGCCGTTGCCGAGAAGCTTCTCCGCGCCGCCCGCGTCCAGAATTACGCGGCTGTCGGAGTTGGAGCTTACGAGCAGCGCGATTCGGCTTGGAATATTACCCTTGATAAGTCCCGTAACCACGGATACGATCGGCTTTTGGGTCGCAATTACAAGGTACATTCCGGCGGCTCTTGCTTTCTGCGCAAGACGGACAATGCTGTCCTCAACGTCCTTAGGAGAAGCCATCATCAAATCCGCCAGCTCGTCAATGAAAATGACGATACGAGGCATAACCTCAAGCCCGTCTACGTTCTTGGCGAGGTCGTTGAAGCCGTCGATATTACGCACGTTATTCTCGGAAAACAGCGTATAGCGGTTTTCCATCTCGGTTACAGCCCATGCCAACGCGCCCGCTGCCTTTTTCGGATCGGTGACAACGGGAATAAGCAGGTGCGGAATGCCGTTGTACATCATAAATTCCACTTGCTTGGGGTCGACCATTATCAGGCGAACGTCCTCAGGAGTGGACTTCATCAGAATGCTCATTATGATGGAGTTTACGCATACGGATTTTCCCGAGCCTGTCGTTCCCGCGATAAGCAAATGCGGCATTTTCGTTATGTTACAGGTGATGGAATTACCGCTGATGTCCTTGCCCAACACAGTTTCCAGTTTTTTGTCAAACGACTTTTTGAACTGTTCGGTATCCACCAACTCGCGGAAGAAAACAGTATCCTTAACCTTATTGGGAATTTCGATTCCGACCGCCGCCTTATCCGGCACGGGAGCGATTCGTACACCGCCCACCGCCAGATTCAGCGCCACATCATCCGCGAGATTGGCGATTTTGCTGAGCTTTACGCCCGGCGCGGGCTGAAGCTCATAGCGCGTTACGGAAGGTCCTCGGCTTGCGCCGAGATAGGTTGTCTGAACACCAAAGCTCTTCAGGGTTTCTACGAGCTTGTCCGCGTTTTTACGAATCTCGGAATCGATATCCGATTGCTGAACAGGTTTTTTCACGGGGTTCAGCAGATTCATCGGCGGGAGCGTGTATACGTCCGACAGTGTGTACTGCGGACTTTCGGTGCGATTCATCAAAGTTTCGCCGAGCGGCATTATTTCCTTTTGCGGCGCGGGATTTCCCGGAGGTTCGATAAGGAGCTTGCTGTTTTCTGTTTGAGAACGGTTCTCGAAGATTATATCGTCCAAATCAAACGGAAGCTCCGCCTCTTCAGCGTCCGGAATATCAAAATCTGCGTCCGTGGATTTCGCAAGAGCGTCCGAAGTGGTAATATCTTTCCTCGGAGCGTCAATGATTTTGGAAACACGCGCGGGAGATTTCTCGGCATTGAGCTTGTCCAGCGCGTCAATAATCGGCACTAAATCCGCGTCGTTGTCGACCAGACGCGATTCGGGACTTTCGGGAGGACGCATTATCGGGTGACGTTTTTCCATATATTGCCTGAGTGCTTGCTGATAATCACGGCTGTCTTGTTTCTGCTCGGCAATTATTTTATCCTCATTCTCACCCATTAGCTTGATGTCGCACTTAACATCGGGGGATTTCGGCTGCATGGGTTCGGGCATTGGCTTTTGAGGAACAGAATTTTCCGAAGCCTTTGAGGATTCGTCAGCACCGACTGAATTCACCACTTCCTGCATTTCGGCGAGCTTGCGCCGTTTCTGCTCCTCAATGGCTTGCTTGCGCTCAAATTCACGCTGTTCGCGCATAATCTGCTGTTGTTTTCTCTTTTCCGCCTGAATCCGCCGATACTCCTCGTTGGCGATTGCGGATTCCTCACGGCGACGTTCACGGCTTTCGGAAGCGCGCTCCCCTGCGGACTTAACCGCGCCGCCAATAATCGTGAAAATCTCCGTAAGCGGCATATTTATCATCAACAGTACGCATACCAACGCAACGATTATTATGATTATCGCCGCGCCGAACTTCCCAAGAAACAACAGCGGAACTCCCAGAATCAGCGCGAAAAATCCGCCTCCGGAAAATTCTGCGCCGCCCTTGTAGAGATTCACGACAACCTCTCCGAAATTCTCGCCATTTACCTTTCCGACTGCGAAGATCTCCACCGCCGCGCAAAAAATCAGCGTAAACAGCACAATCTTAAACACCGTAAACGCGATTGTACCGTTGGTTTGGTTTGCGGAGATCACAACTGCCGCATAAATCATCAGCGGTCCGACCGTATATGCCGCGAACCCGAACAGCCCGTGCATAACGCTCCAAAGTGCGTGCCAGCCCATGCTGCCCGGAATGATTGCCAACAGCGTCAGCAGAACACCTGCCGCCAGCATAATTATTGAGGCGATCCGACGCTTTTGCATACTGCGCCGCAGAGCCTCCTCGCGCCGCCGCTGAGCCTCTTGCTCCGCAGCCTTTTTGGAGCGCGATTTCGCTGTGGACGTTGATTTCGACCTGCCCACATTCCCGTTTGTTTTTCTTTCTGCCATATTTTCCCTATTCCTTATGTACTTTTATCTTCCGAACATTGCCGCCAGCGTATTCCCCGAAATGTGCTCCCAAATACCGCACGCGACACAAAGAACACCAAGAATCGCGGTATAGATTCCGAAAATCTTAAAGCGATCCTTTTGCAGCAGCCAATTCACGAGCTTAATCGCGAGGAATCCCACAACTGCGGCAACTACAAATCCGATTCCCAGTATTACCCAATTAATATCCATATCAGATTTAAGCGCGTCGCCGACCTCAAGAACACTTCCGCCCAGAATCGCGGGGATTCCGAGAATAAACGCGAATGTTACGGCGGTGTTCTTCTCCAGTCCGCAGAACAGCCCCGCCGCGGTTGTCGACCCGGAGCGCGAAACTCCAGGGAACAGCGCCACACATTGGAACAATCCAACTGTCACCGCGTCTTTAACGGTCATTTGCTCACCCGTTTTTGCGTTGTTCGCGCATTTATCCGACAGAAACAGCAGAACCGCCGTGAAAAGGAACGCGATTCCCTCAAAAACGATGTCGCCGTCACCTTGGCGCGCGGTAAAGAAATCTTTGAACAGATACACAGGAACAAGAATCAAAGTGGCAATTATTACCATAAACATCATTCGGCGATTGGAGTTCATATTTTTCCACGAGAACCGCCCCGTGAAAATATCGCCGATCGTCTTGAAAAACTCCGTTATCATGCCCCAGATAGTCTTTCGGAACACCGCAAAAACCGCGACAAGCGTTCCCATATGTAATACAATTGACAGAATCAGCGCCGTTTCGCCCGAATATCCCGTGATATGCTGAATCACCGACAGATGTCCCGAGCTTGATACGGGCAAAAACTCCGTCAATCCCTGAACTATTGCTTGAATGATTACATTAATAATGTCCATATATACCCCTTATTTTAATAGCAAATCCGAAACCACGCAAACGCTGCGCGTTTGCGTTTGCTGAGCTTCACCTCACACCGCGTCGCGGTGTGAGGTGAAGCTCGCGTTTCGGATTTGCACGAATCTCCGATACGTTGCTTTGAATCAGACGCGCTAAGTTTTCTCTCGGCAGCGTTGCGTTATGTACGCCGAACGGTTCCCCGCCCGGCTTTGACTTAGTAGCTGCCGAAATACAGAGTTCTCATCATATCAAACGCGAATGCGCTGTGCATATTGTCCTCGATTTCGCAGTTGACATTTTGGTTTCTGTCTTCTTCAAACTCGTTTTCACGGTCTGCGATAGTCTGAATCATCTTTCACCACTCCAATCATTATATCTCATTTCCCCTCTCGGAGAAATTGATTTCACCGCCGTAGCACGATCCGTCCGCGAAGTTGAGGGAGTTATCCGCGTGGGGTTGCTCCGTTTTTTCGCCGTGGACTTGCCGCCCTTGTTGGATTTTCCCGATTTCGCGGATTTTTCCGCCGATTTGCGCTCTTCCTTTTCAATCAGCTTATACAGGCAGTCCACCGCATCGGAAAGCCCGCCGAGGGAATCTATCAAGCCCTCCTTGACCGCGTTCTTTCCGTCCAGTACCGTTCCCACGTCAAGCACCAGCTCGTCACGCTCCATCATAAGCTCCTTGAAGCGTTCGGCTTTCATCTTGCTGTTGTTTGTCACGAACCGTGTAATGCGCTCCTGCATTTTCTCGAAATAATCCATCGTCTGCGGAACGCCCAACATCATGCCGTTCATTCGCACGGGATGGATCGTCATGGTCGCGGACGGCACAATAAAGCTCCTTTTCGCGGACACCGCCAACGGAACGCCGATTGAATGCCCGCCGCCCACTACTATCGAAACGGTAGGTTTTGACATTCCCGAAACCAACTCGGCAATTGCCAGACCCGCCTCGACATCGCCGCCTACGGTGTTCAATACAATAAGCAGTCCCTCAATGGAGCTGTCCTCTTCGATTGCCACCAACGCGGGAATGATATGCTCATATTTGGTGGTTTTATTCTGCGGCGGCAGCGTATAATGCCCCTCGATCTGCCCGATTACAGTCAGACAGTAGATATTGTGCAGGGCATTTCCCGGCGCGATGATTCCGGTATCGATTATCTGTTGATTCTGCTCCTCGGTAAACGGAGCGTTCTCTTCGCTCATTTCCAATCCCCTCTTTAAGCAATTGTTTGTACATATTATTCCTCAAGAGGGCGCGGATATTCTGCTTGGACGAAAATATTTATCCGCATATATTTATTATTATAACACATTTCCTGAATTATTTCAATATCTTTTCCAAAAAATCTCCCCCAACAACTTGTCATACTTGCCCGTATACAAGCATACAATACCACTGAAAACAATTACACCAAAATTCCGAAGGAGGATTACTATGGAAGATATTACCAAAGCTGCCGTTTACATTGATGAAAGCATCTATGACGGTCAAGCGGAACAAGGCGTTGAGCTGGACTATGTACTGCCCGACTACTGCCCCGACATTTTCAAGATCCTGTCCTGCACGTTAAGCCCGAAAGTCGTTTCCTACAACGTTTCGGGCGACTGCAAGCTGAATATTGACGGTGTGGTGTACATAAAGGTTCTGTATATGGCAGAAAATTCCAATGATGTCTACTGCATAGACCAGCGCTACACCTACACCAAAACAGTTGATATGGCTCGGAAGAATATGCCAAGCGTAACTCCCGCGGTTTCGCTGTCAATGAAGTCCGACTACTGCAACTGCCGCGCTGTCAGCCCTCGACGGATTGACGTCCGCGGTGCCGTTTCCTGCCGCGTGAAAGCAACCGCCGGTATGGAATACACGCTGCCGGAAATTCCCGAAGAGCTTCAGGTGAAAACCGTTGAAGTCAGCTGCTGCGGAAAGACGCTCTCCGCCGAAAAACAGGTGGTGATCCGTGAGGAGATCGAAACGGGCGCTGAGGGTATCGCGTTTATCATGCAATGCTCGGCAGTTCCCAAGGTTACGGATTTGCGCGTAATTGCGGATAAGGCGGTGCTTAAAGGCACGGTCGCTATCTCGGCATTGTACGGAATCTTCAATCCCGAAAGCGGCGGAGCTTCTCAGACCGAAAAAATGACAGCGGATATTCCGATAAGTGCGATTCTGGACATTGACGGAATTACCGACAGCCACCAGTGCTTCCCCGAAATCTCGATTATGAACTTTGAGCTGGTTCCCAAGTCTGATAGCGGGATTTTGTCCTGTGAGATTCTGGCGGAATGCAAAGTCCGCGCGCAGATGGAAAATAAAATCTGCATCGCGACCGATACCTATTCCACCGATTACGAAACAGATTTCACCTCAAACACCATGAAAATCTCCTCCGACCCGCGCGTAATAAACGAGAATCTTTCTGTAAGAACGAATCTTTCCTGTGATAAGGGCGAGATTCACTCGGTTTGGGACGTTTCCGGAGAGCTTAAAAATGCCGCTTGCCGCCCCACCGATGACGGAAAACTTCTGCTTACCGGTCAGCTTTTTATTACGGCATATGGTACGAATACGGACGGAGTTCCGTTCTGCTCGGAAAAGCAGGAGAACATTGAGGAACGTATTTCCGCAGCAAATGTAACTCCCGACACTATTGTGGATTTCAATGCAGCTGTAACAGATACGGGATTCTCCATCAAGCCCGATGGTACGTTAGACGTTACCTCAACAATCGCGTTTGAGGCATCACTTCATAATGTAAATCCCGTCAGCGCGATAAATGAGGTTACGGTATACGAAGACCGTCCCTTGGATAAATCCGATGAGTTTGCTCTGCGGATATGCTATACAGACGATTCCTCCGACTGCTGGAGCATCGCAAAACGTTGCGGAACAACAGTCAAGGCACTTATGGAGGAAAACGACATCGAAAACTGCGATGAGCCGCTTTCGGGTATGATTATTATCCCAACAGTTTGAAGGAGGGTACAACTTGATATGAACAATTCCATTTATTCGGATATCGCCAAGCGCACAGGCGGAAACATCTATCTCGGTGTTGTGGGACCCGTGCGTTCGGGGAAATCCACATTTATCAGCAGGTTTATGAACAGCCTTGTTATCCCGAATATCACCGATGAATTCCGCCGCGAGCGCGCCAATGACGAGCTTCCGCAATCCTCGGCTGGGCGGACGATTATGACTACCGAGCCGAAATTTGTTCCCGAAGAGGCGGTTTCCATTGAGCTTGAGAACGATGTGAAAATGAACGTTCGGCTGATTGACTGCGTGGGATACATCGTCCCGAGCGCGATTGGCTACATAGAGAACGAAGCGCCGCGAATGGTTATGACTCCGTGGTTTGACGAGGAGATTCCGTTCAATATGGCAGCGGAGGTCGGCACTCAAAAGGTTATCAACGACCACTCCACCATCGGTATCGTGGTCACTACGGACGGCAGCATTACAGATATTCCCCGCGAGGAGTATCAAGCAGCCGAAGAGCGCATTATCAGCGAACTCCATGACATCAACAAGCCGTTTGTGGTAGTGCTGAACTGTCAGAATCCGACAGCCCCCGAGAGCGTTTCACTCGCGCGGCAGCTCTCAGAGAGCTACGGCACGGACGTTATTCCCGTGAACTGCGTGGATTTGGACGAGGAGAAGATCCGCGAGATTCTAGGCGCGGTGCTGCTTAAATTTCCCGTGCGTGAAGTTAAGATCCGTATGCCCAAATGGATTACCGCGCTTGAACGCGAGCACTGGCTCAAAAAGAGTGTTTTCGGCTGCATTAAGGAGCAGGCGGCAAATATAAAAGGCATCAATGACATCAAAATTGCCGCAGACGCGATTTGTGACTGCGAATACGTAAAGCGTGCCATCGCCGAGGACTTGGATTTAGGCACGGGCAGCGGAGTTATCGACATCACGCTGCAAAACGAGCTGTTCTATAAGATTCTCGGGGAGGCTACCGGTCTGGAGCTTGGCAGCGAGAACGACCTTATGCCGTGTATGATTGAGCTTGCAAATATCAAACGAAAGTACGAGCGCGTGAAAAACGCTCTGGAGGAGGTCGAGGCTACGGGCTATGGAATCGTACTCCCGCAGATGGACGAACTGACGCTTGAAGAGCCTGAAATCATCAAGCAAGGCGGGAAATACGGCGTTCGGCTGAAAGCTTCCGCGCCCTCTATCCATATGATGAGCGCGAACATCACCACCGAGATCAACCCGATTGTAGGCACGGAGAAACAATCAGAGGAGCTTGTCAACTACCTTCTGAATGACTTCGAGGAGAATCCCACCAAAATCTGGGAGAGCAACATCTTCGGCAAGTCGCTTTCGGATTTGGTAAACGAGGGGCTTCATAACAAGCTCAACCGAATGCCCGTGGACGCGCGGCTGAAGCTCCAGGAAACCATTCAGCGCATTATCAACGATGGCTGCGGCGGGCTTATCTGCATTATCTTGTAACGTTTATAAGTTAATCCTCCTTAATATATTGAACCCCCGTACTTAATGTACGGGGGATTTCTTAGATTTTGGAGCTATCAAGTGGAAAAACCGCGCCAATATTGTCAATACGAAGATTCCGATGAGAATCTCAAGCGAGAACAACACCAACGCGCTTTCGGGAATCAACATCGCCAGAATCGCGATTGCTCCCGCGGGCGGAATGTACATCTTCACTCCACGCATAAGCAGTATCACCGCCAAAATCGCCGCCATCGCGGATACCCACAACGAAAGTCCCATTGTTACCGTAAATAGGTATCGGAATCCCGTTCCGATAAGCGCGCCGAGCGTTATTATCATTGGTATCGCAAGCAATCGCTTTCGTTCGGGGCATTTCGCGCCCGAAAGCTCCGTAAACGCCACCAACAGCGGAGGCGCGGCAACGAATCCCCAACCCGTCAGAATCCCTGCCGCAATCACCGTGGAAGCAAGCAGAGAGCGAATCAACAGCCGCTCGAAATCCGCCTTGTCAATCCGCGCGGGCTTTTCGTACCGCGACGGCTCAGCGATTTTCGCTTTCTCCAGGATTATGCGGCATAACAGGATAAACGCCGTTAAAATCACCGCCGAGGCTATGTAAATCGGAGTGGTGGTTTGCAGCATTATCGGCAGCACCATCGCGGAAATCATCGGCGCAAAGCTCGTTTTGGACATAATCAGAACTGCTTGAGCTATGACGTAGCCGACAATCATCTGCGACCATACAGGCAGCGGCAGAAAGCGCACGATAAGCATTCCGCAGACCGCGCAAATCACAATACAGATAAAAATCCGTGACTTACTGACATTCCACGTCATTTTCGGCGAAATCATCGCACCGATAGCGATTGCGGCAATCTCCGGGAAGATAATTTCACGCTCATCGAAAACGGTACTCGCAATCACCATCAATACAACCAAAAGCACCGACATTACAATCGGTACGGATTTTTTAACATATGACATTTTAACACCTCATAGCGGAGCTGCTCTTCTTTATGGCAATACCGCGCTTTGCGTTTTATGCGGTGTTGCCTTAAATATGCTTTTATTGATTCTGCTGCACACACATAGCCTGAACTTTTTCAACCAATTCTTCAAACACTTTATATGAAAAATAAACCTGGTTGTATTCTTTTTTTACATTGCTGTCGTGCTGAGCATCATTACAGTGCCTTTTGGCATTATACAATTTCTCAACGAAATCTCTTTCCAACAGCCCAGAATTTTTACAAATTGTGATGTTATCATCTAAACTATTATTCATATTGAAACTCCCTATTAAATGGGAAATAACACATTTTACTCCCTTTTCCAGACCAATTCTTATATCGTGAAGAGCATATCCATAATCCTCCTTTTTCATTTGGTTATACGCTTTATTATGTAGTTCATTCATTTCAAATAATATCTTTCGGTAATCATTAACCGAAAGATTCCCTTTATCTAATCCACTTTTATTGTACCCATTCTTGTCATAACCGCTTTGATCAAATCCCTCCTTATCAAATCCGCTTTGATTAAATCCGGTTTTATCATATCCGGATTGATCATAGCCTTGTCGATCATATCCGCTCTTATCATATCCGTTACGATCATATCCCTCTTTGTCAAATCCAAACAAATTAAAACCGTCTTCATCATAATGAAACTTGTTATAAATAAATTTTCCTCCTGATACGACACCACCTATAGCACCGGTCAACACAGCACGTATTGCAATTATGATCTTATTCATACAATGTACACCCCTTTTTTTAATCCAATTTACTTTATCATCAACGCCACACACTCAACATGGCGCGTCCTCGGAAACAGGTCGAACGGCTGAACTGCACACAGCGAATACCCGTTTTCGGCAAGGAATTTGCAGTCGCGGGCAGCGGTGGCGGGATTGCACGAAATCATCACAATCCGTTCGAGGTTCATTTTCACGCACTCCGCAAGAACCTCTTCCCCACAGCCCTTGCGCGGCGGATCAAGGATTATCACATCGGGAGAAAGTCCGCGCTCGGCGAACATCGCGGCGGTCTCGGCAGCGTCCGCGGCGATAAACTCCGCGTTGTTTATTCCGCTTAACAGAGCGTTTTTCCGCGCGTTCTCCACCGCCTCTGGGACAATCTCCGCGCCGATGATTTTCTCCGCTCCTTGCGCCATTGACAGCCCGATTGTCCCTGCGCCGCAATACAGGTCAAGAATAGTCTTTCCATTTGGTTCGGCAAATTCGGCGGCTTTTCGGTAGAGATTCTCGGCAGCGGGAGTGTTCACTTGATAAAATGATTTAGGCGAGATTTCCACCTTTACTCCGCACATTTGATCGGAAATTTCGGGCTTTCCGATTAGCGTAATCGCGCGCTCACCCAAAATCACATTGGTCTTATCGGGATTTATATTCAGCACCACACCCGTGATTTCGGGGAATTTCTCGGAAAGCTCCCGCGCCAATTTCCAGAACTCGGGAACCTTTCTCCGCGCGACCAAAACCGCGCATATCTCGCCGCTGTAATGTCCGCGCCGCAGATAAATATGCCGCAAAACTCCCTCGTTTTTTTCCTCGTTGTACACAGAGATTTTAAGCTCGGCGGCGCGTTTTTTTATGAACGTTACAATCTCAGCGAATATCGTCGGCTGGAGCTTGCAGTCCTCAATCGGCACGATTCGGTGAGAGCGTTCGGAATAGAATCCGCTTATAATGCCGCTGTCGGTCTTTCCGAGCGGCATTTGCAGTTTGTTGCGGTAACGCTCAGAAAGACCGCTTGCGGCAATCGGCAAGAACTTCGCACATGATAAGTCAATACCACCCAAACGCTCGAACGCGTCACGGACAACCTGTTCCTTTGCGCGCAGCTCCGCGGAATAGGAAATATGCCGAAACACGCAGCCGCCGCACTTCCCAAACACGGGGCAATCATTCTCGATTCTGTCCTCGGAGGGCTTTTTTATCCTCTCGATTTTTGCATAGGCATACGTCTTGTGAACCTTTAGTATCCGCGCCTCTATCACATCTCCCACTGCCGTAAGCGGCACGAATACAGCCATTCCGTCATACCGCGCGATTCCGCTGCCCTCGCTTGTAAGCGCGGTGATTTCAAGGGTTACAATGTCATTTTTGTTCATAATTCACCTTTTTTCAGTTCTCAATATTACGCCGACCCTATTTAATCGAAGTTCCCTTTGAACGAGAGCTGCCAACCGCTTATCGGCTCGTTGGATTTGTTCGTAATCGAAATCTCCGCTGTAAAGCTGTTGCCCTGCTGATTGGTTATTTCGTAGCTTATATCCACCTTGCTCGTGCAGTCCACGGTTACATACGTTTCCGCAAGTGTTTCGCCCACTGCCGCGAATCCCTCCGCGCCAATGCCGAACAACAGTACAAGACTTAATAACAGGGAGATTATCTTTTTCATAACGGTGTCCTTTCTTTATAATAAAATTTGTACCATAAATACAATTAACCTGTGCTAAAAGCGGCGTAAAACTCTTTTTCATTATTATATACCGTTTCATTGTTGAAATTTATACTGTTGTTTTTGCAGGTAATGTTGACAGAATAGTGGTTGGTTATATTCTCCCTACAATAACAGTAGAAATCATACAACCACCCAAAAGATTCGGGTGTAATGTGTGTGTCATCTATATTGGAGTGTATAACAAGATTGATCTTTCCTTCAAATTGCGAAATATCCGCTTCCGGATTTTCTTCAAAGAATGATGTTGTAGTTGGGGTGCTATAGCCGGGATAGCTAATTTTAGCTGTAATATTTCTTGTTTCAAAGAAGGACTTGAGATAGGAATCGTAAACCTTTCGTTCTGCATAAGCTACCCAATAAAAGTCGGAAATTCTTTCTCTTTCAACTTGAATCCCGAAACAAATATCATTCCACTCAAAAGTAAAACTATCAATGCGAAATTCGTATGGATCGATGCTGGTCGATCTATAATGCTGCTGAACCAGTTTTGCTCCAGAGTAGCGTTCATTGACATATTCCATTGCGGCGCGTTTGTTTTTGTGCCTGAAATTGCCACCATAGCGGCGGGTCGGCAATATCCCAAACACATAAACCCACAATCACCAAAAGAATTGATAATATGATTATCTTCCTTTTCGTGAAAAAACTTTTCTTCGTCTGCTTTGCGGCAGACGAATCGGGGTTAAGGCTTTCGTAACTGTTACACGATTCTTGTTTCATACTTGCTCCTCTAGTAATGCCGTTTACTGTATTATAACACATTTTTGTGAGATTGTCAATTCTTCCCGTACGATATTTACGTTTGCCGTTAAGGCGGCGCACCTTAATTGTCCATTGTCAATCGAAAAACAATGCTCCCCCGATTAACTTCTATCAATCGGGGGAACAAAATCCATAAATTCTATCAGTGCTTTGAAAGTTCATCAATTTTCGGCTCAATAACATACTTGAACAGAAGCTGTCCAATAAGCGTTCCCAAGAAGATGGGTAAAAACTTCTTCATTGAAATACCTCCTTTCGTTTAGTAATGTGAATAATACGAGAAATGCATTTCTCTGCCGCAAATCTTGATTAACGGTGTGTTTTCCGGGATATGGAACACCGTTTTATTGGACTTCGTATAATATTCCAGAAAGTGCCGATCATCCTTGCTTGAGCACTTCCACAGAACATCATTCCCCGAAACGGAGGCAAGAAACCGATTTTCCTTAATCACGGGGATTATGTCGCTTACAGTTGCGTCGTTCGCGAAACCGATATTGCGGCTGTTGTCCGCCACATCATCACCCATACAAACGCTGTCGCGTGTGCAATAAATCGTCATCAGATTTCCCCCAGACTTTTCGCCTTAAGATACGCATTAATAAATCCGTCCAAGTCGCCGTCCATAACCGCGTTTATGTTCGCGTTCTCGAACTTTGTGCGAACGTCCTTGGCGAGGGTGTACGGCATAAATACATACGAACGTATCTGGCTTCCCCACTCGATTTTGAGCTGTTCGCCCTTAATGTCGGAGATTTTGTCGAGGTGCTCCTGCTCTTTTATCTGCACGAGCTTTGACATCAGCATTTTCATCGCAAAATCGCGGTTCTGAACCTGAGAACGCTGAGTCTGGCAAGCTGTAACAATTCCCGTGGGCTTATGAATCAAACGAACCGCCGAGCTGGTCTTGTTGATGTGCTGACCGCCCGCGCCGCTGGCTCTGTAAACCTCCATCTCGATGTCCTCGGGGCGTATCTCAACGGAAACGTCCTTTTCAATTTCAGGCATTACCTCCACGGAGGCAAAACTGGTCTGCCGTCTTCCCGACGCGTCAAACGGAGAGATACGCACCAAACGGTGAACTCCGTGTTCGCTTTTCAGAAATCCGTATGCGTTGAACCCCTCGATATGGATCGACGCGCTCTTGATTCCCGCCGTATCGCCCTCGAGAATGTCCAGGATCTCGCTTTTGAAACCGTGACGGTCGCTCCACTTGGTATACATACGCATAAGCATCTGTACCCAGTCCTGCGCCTCGGTACCACCCGCGCCCGCGTGGAACGACAGAATTACATTGCAGTTGTCATATTCCCCTGTCATTAGCGTCGCGAGCTTTTGCTCCTCATAAGATGACTTGACGGTTTCAGCGAGCGCGTTTACCTCGTCCGCCATGGATTCGTCGTTCTCCTCCTCGGCAAGCTCTATCATCGTCAGAACGTCATCACGGTTGGAGCAGAGCTTTTCATAGCCCTGAATAGTGTTCTTGTACTGCCCGATTTGCTGAAGCACCGCCTGCGACTTCTCGGGGTCGTCCCAGAAATTCGGTTCGGTGGTTTTCATCTCCAGCTCATCGAGCTTGATTTTTATCCCGTCAAGATTCAATGCGGCGCGAAGCTCCTCCAAATCGCCCTCGAGAGCCTCCATCGCAAGTCTGGTTTCATCATATTGTATCATAAATGTACCCCTATTCTAAATTGCAAATCCAAAAACGTGCTGACGAAATTGGGATTTGCACGTAACCCGATAGCTTGATGGGATATATTGCGTCCCGAACCGCACCACCGTAAAGTTATTTTTATTATACCACTTTTTTCCGAAAATTGCAACCCCTTTTTTGGCAATACCCCGACAAATCGGAAATTATGTTCTGCTTTTTGCCTTATGCGAAACAACAACAGCCATTACAACAATTACCGCTTTGCAGACAAGCGATATGTAAAAATTACCTCCGCTTGATATCTGAGAAAACGTATTAATCAAAGCATGGGTCATTGCACATATCCACAAGCTCCTTGTCTTATTATACAGCGCGGACAAAATAAAACAGTTTATTAACAGACCCAACAGGAACGGCATTATATCGGCTTGATTCAAACTGCCCTCAATATAGAAATATAATAAATGCCATACCCCCCATGATACAAAAGTAAGAACAGTGGAGAAAATGTAATTAAACTTTTCCTCTAAAACAGTCTGAAAGGTATATCTCCAACCGATTTCCTCTATTCCTCCAAACAGAATTGCTTTGAGAAATAGTATAACGGGTATATACCAGCTGCTTATCTGAAGCTTTCCGCCATATAGAATATAACAAAAATCCAACAGTAAAAACGCAAGAACAAGGACATAGCTTGAAACAGGCTGACGCACATTTACAAAATCAATCAGTATTTCTTTTAACTTTGCTTTTTGATACTTGATTTTAACAACAGCTCCCCATAATGCCGATGAGATTCCGCCTATTACAATGAACACCATTCCCAAAGCCGTTGTATAATCCACCGTCATTCCGATATTTCGCAGCAGAAAAACTGCGAGGACTATAATAAATATTTGCCCCAATGTTCCCAACAAATATGTTAAAAGCGCCCTGTGTCTGTCCATAAGTTTCTCCAATCCGAAGTGTGTTCACATTACCGTTCATCGGAATTTATGCGGTGTTGCCTTAAATCATAAGTGCCTTCATCAGCTCGATTATTTTGTCCCTTTTACCTAAACCTTCGGAAAAAGCGGTAGCGCAGCCCGCAGCCGTGCCTTGAATCAGCGCGTACTCAAAATCCACATCATTGTCGATAAGTGAGGCAACTACCCCCGCGAGCATACTGTCGCCCGCACCAACGGGATTCACTAGCATACCCGGACAAACACCTTGACGGTAACTTCGCCCGCCCTCGGTCATCAATAGCGCGCCGTCCTTGCCCATCGACACGAGAACGTTCTTCGCGCCCATATTTTGGAGCTGCTCGGCATATGCGGCAACCTCACTGTCCGTAGTCGGCGTATCGCCGAAAAGCTCCGCCAGCCCGTCAAGATTCATCTTGATGAGGTTGGGCGCGTATTTTAGCGTTTCGGTAAGCAGCTCGCCGTGCGTGTCCACAACAGTTTTGATTTCGTGTGCGGAAACATACTCCAGAATTTGCGCGTAAATGTCGCTCGGACAGCCCGGAGGAACACTTCCCGACAGCACCAGCACATCGCCATCGGCAACGTTATGGAGCTTAACAAACAACTCCATAATATCCTCGGATTTAACCTCCTCGCCCGGCGCGTTAAGCTCGGTTTCCGCAGAGGTTTTGAGTCTTACATTTATACGGGAGCTTCCGTGCGGAAGGTGTACGAAATCCGTATTAATGCCGCATTCGCGAACCCTGCGTTCAATTTCATCACCCGTAAATCCCGCGACAAAACCCAACGCCGTGGACGGAACACCGAACTCCCCCAGCATAACGGATATGTTGATTCCATTTCCGCCCGCCGAAATCGCCGCACGTTCAATCGCATTCACCGAGCCGATTTCAACTGCGTCCGTGTACATTACATAATCCAATGACGGATTTAAGGTAATTGTGTAAACCATTTAATTTCACTCCGGATTCTTGATTTCTTCCATCATTTCGGACGGAAATTCGCGGTTTTTGAAGTAGAACTTCATATCCTCATCGGTGATTTCGCGGATTACCTGACACGGATTCCCCGCAGCGACTACATCATCGGGAATATCCTTTGTAACCACACTGCCCGCGCCGATTACGCTCCGCGAACCGATCCTCACTCCGGGGCAAATCACAACGTTTCCGCCTATCCAGACGTTATCGCCGATGGTTATCGGGATTCCGTATTCGTACCCCGAATTGCGCGCCTTGTGATGCGCAGGGTGACCCGCAGTGTAAATCGCCACATTCGGCGCAATAAAAACGTTGTTTCCGATTGTAACAGGCGCAACATCCAGAATCACAAGGTTGTAATTCGCGAAAAAGTTATCGCCGACCGTGATGTTGCTGCCGTAATCGCAATGGAACGGCGGAAGAATCGTGAGGTTCTTCCCCGCGACGCCCAGTATCCCGCGAATCAGCGTATCGGAGCGCTTTACTCCCTCCTCGCTCCAACAATCAGAATTGTTGAACTCGTACAGTCGGGCGCGGTTTTCACGCATTATCCGAAAGCACTCATCATCGGCGATGTATGGTAAACCGTTTTGCTTATGTTCAAAATTATTCATCGTTTTCCTCCGTTTTTTCTTTTTGAGGCAAAAGATTCGGCACAATCAAGATCGCGAGAATAACCGCGCCGAATCCGCAACAAATCAGTCCCTGTTTCATTCCTGCGGGGGTGAATTTCAAAGTAATTTTGTGCTCTCCTGACGGAACCTCAACGCACATCAGCGTACGATTCGCGCAAGCGGAAATCTCGGCTTTCCCGCCGTCAATCTCAGCGCTCCAACCCTCCTCATACGGAATCGAGGTAAACAGCACCTGATTTTCAACCGCAGAAACATTTATTTCCAATTCGGCTTTTCCCGTCCGAATAACGGTGGTATTCTCGTTCATAGCGCGGATTTGCGCATTCCACGCGAAGATTTCCGCGTCCGTGGTGTAAAAGAACTGAGCCTCTTTGATGTACACATCATCGGCAAGCAGTTTCAGCTCCGCCTTGAAAGTTTCCCCTTTGGAAAACTCACCCAGACACACAATGGTGTGATTCTCGTTGTTGAAGTACTTCTTGAAATACTCATCGTTCAGATACAGGTCGCAATTGCGCTCATAATCGGTCGGGAAGTAAAGATACGCTCTGCCGCTTTCGGGCATTTCCACATCGTAGTAAATCGATGCGGACTCGCTCTTTATACGCTTTTTGTAGGAAATATGCTCGTCGGTGGTTGAGCCGATGTTGATGTTTTCACACCCGAAAATTGTGTCCGTTATCGGGTGATACAGTTCAATGGGATTGCCCGCAAGCAGCCCCGCCAACTCCTCTTGAGCGGAAAACGGATCTCCGGAGATCATCGAATGATTAACCCCCGAATCCGCGAGGAATGCCAATCCAAACGCATCGGGATTCTCATAAACCATCACATCGCTGTCATTTTCAATCGGCACGGTTTCGGAATACGGAACAAATCTATCGTCCTTGGACAGCACATACTTGAAACCGAAAATATCATCGGTGAGAGATGTCGCGCCGTCATATCTGGAATAATGGTCGCGCGCACCGTAGCCGAGCGTCCGCAACAGCGCGAGTGCTTTTTCGTTGTATACACTGGTGCTGTGCGAAACCCCGTACAGTCCAACAGCCATCGGGTCGTTTACCGTGCGGTGGAAAGTTTTTTCGGTGCGGTAGAATCCGTTGTCGTATTCGCGGAGTTGGTCAACGATTTCCCGCGTTTTAGGAATATCGTCAACGTAGCTGCCCCGTTCGGAATAATACACGTCACTGTGCATTTTGCGCAAATAAACGATGGAACTCATCAGCAGCTCCACACAGACAAGTCCGACAAGCACGCAGTTCATCACCTTATTGCGGTGATTTCTGTAAGCCACTAGAAATGCCACGAAAATCCCCAATACAATCAGCGGAATCACAATTACGAGCTTAGTGTCAAAGTGGCTGTTTCCCGCATAATAGTCACAGAAAAGCAGCGTTCCCAATAACAGGAAAAACACGCTGCCGATGGTCTTCATACGCGTTTTTTCAATGTTCTCAAATCCCTCCGCACCGAAAATCACCAACAGGAACACCACCGTAAACGCGTATCTGAACGGCATCCACACAGGAACTTGTCCGCCATGCCACAGCATATCTATCGGCTTGATATACATCGACAGCGCCATAATCCCCAGTATAAAACCGCCCGCGATTCGCCGCCGCAGCGGGATTTTCCGCAACACAAAATACACTGCCGCGAAAATCAGCGCCAATGTTCCGCAATATAGCATAGGCAATCCCTCGGGGCGCTCGGTGTCGTAAGTCGCGGGAAACAGCTTAATGAACATATCCGCGAGGTTAAAATTCTCGGCGAGGGGGAAATCCGCGTTCTCCCCGCTGATTTTACCGTTGCGGAGTGCCTTGAACACGGGAATCAGCACCGGGCACGCGAGCATTATCGCGGACACCGAGCTTAATCCGTATACAAGCACGGACTTCGCAAATTCACGCGCGGATTTAACCTCCGAACTTCCCGATGCGAGGTAATACGCGAAATACAGTGCCGAGAAAATTCCGACCATATAGCCGATGTAGAAATTCGCGATGAAAATATACAGCAGCGACAGAGTATACAACAGGAATCTTTTTTCATCGCAGACGCGCTCCACGCCCATAATCACGAGCGGGAGAGCAATCAACCCGTCCAACCACATGGGGTTGAGCGTATGAGCCATAAAATATCCGCACAGCGCAAAGCTCACCGAGAATAAAATCACGGTGAGATTTGAAAAACCACGCTGTTTTTTCAGATAAACCGCGCTTGTAAAGCCGACTGCCGCCGATTTCATCAACAGCATTGTCATTATGCCCTCGGTGATACACGCCCGCGGAAACACCCACACAATAAAATTGAACGGGCTTGCGAGATAGTACGCAAAGGTTCCGAAAAACTCCCCCGAAAGTGAGCCTGACCAACTATAAAACAAGCTCTCTTTCCCGCTCAGAACATCGCGCATATAGTCAAAATAGTAAACATACTGTGCGTTTAAGTCCAGTGCCAACACCGAACGTTTCCCAAACGGATAAACACCGAAAAACATATACGCGCACAGCAACAAAACGGCAGGCAGCAGCGCCGAAAGAAAATACGCTCGCCTGTCGTAAATCCAAGTCCTGGCAGATTTCAAACGGTCAAGCATTCGTCACTCACCGATTATCTTGACAAGGACGTTCTTTTCACGCTGACCATCGAAATCGCCGTACATAATATATTGTCGCGGACCGAGGTCGAGCCGTCCGTCCGAAATGGGAACCACCACGCTTGCGCCAAGCAGAATCTGCTTCAGATGTCCGATTCCCGCGCTTTCATAGTCAACCTTGTACGCGGTATCGCCCTCGGTGAGCTTCTCCAAAACGCGCGACCAATCGGCATACAAATCCTCGTTGTCGTTCTCAAGAAACACCGCCGATGTGGTGTGCTGCGACGCTATTATGCACAGTCCGTCCGTAACCTGACTTCTGCGCACACATTCCTCAACCTCATACGAAAGATTGAAAAACTGCTGCTTGGATTCCGATGTTACTGTTAAAAGCTGTCTGTAATTCTTCATAGTTTTATCCCTTTCCATATCGTTAATCAACAATATTTATCACCAAAGTACCATGCTCTATCACCGTGTGAATAACCCTGTTTCCTCCGTTATATCCATAGAATCTGCTCCCGTATGGATCTCCGTTCCACAGCTCGGTTTCGCACTTGCCGCTGTCAGTTTCAAAATCCACCGCCATTGAACTGTCCCCCGGCACGGTGAATTTCGCATCCCCCTTTCGCGACAGGATTTCGCAGCCGTCAACGATATTTTCAAAATTCACATCAATAAACCCGCTTGTGGTGGTAATATTTGTAAGCGCAACGGTGTTCTCGCAAGTAATATTACCGCTTTCGGTGGAGAGTCTGGTTTGCCCGCAGTCGACTCTGCCTATTTTTATGCTGCCGGAGCCGGTGTAAATCGAAATCTCGCGGTAAATATGCTGCGGAAGATACAACGTCAACTCAAACTCCGACTTTTTTCCTGCGAACAACGACACAACAAACTTGTTGCTCTCGGCTATGGCAAGACTGTTGTCACCGGTCTCAAAATCAAGCGGGAGGTCATTTTTATACACCGCGCGGATCTCCTCTCCGTCATACGGAATCACCGTCACCGGAAGCCGCGCAAGGCTTACATCTATATACTCGCACAACGGAAAGCTGCGGTCGCCCTCGCTTACACTATCGTGCTCAGCATTGCGAAACAGGAATGTAATCCCCGCGAAGAAGATTCCGCAAACCAATGTGAAAACCAAAAGCCTGTTAATACTCTTTTCCATCACCCGTTACCACCCACGGAGTTTGTCACACCGACGCCTTACCTTGATAAAACCGCGTGATATAATGAACCCCAGTTTCACGGCAATCAGTCCGAGAGATGCGGAAAAGAATCCCGCCGACAGTCCGCCGAACAGCATTACTTGCGGCGCAAGCTCTGTGATAACGAAATCTGCCTTAAACATCAGAACAGCCACACCAAACACCGCCATCATTGCTCCCAAGGGTACACCGATAACCGCCGCAGTAAGCATAGCCAACATCGCCGCCGTTGTAACCGCAAACGCAATCCAGAACGCCGTATACCGCAAAAAGACCCTCAAGCCCGTCATAACGGAATCTCCTTTGAAAATAATACCACATATTAATTATACCACATTGTTTTCTGATTGTCAACCATTTTAATGAAATTAGTCCATATTGCGATGATTGTGCGGTGTTGCCTTAATCAAATTATGCCCATTTTCTGTTGGGTTTAGGGCTACCATGTCCGAAATAGATGATTCTATCGCCGATTTTGCCGATCCTCCGCGCACTTTCAAGCATTTCTTCTTTATCGTGATAAAGCATTGAAACTGTGGGATAGAACATATTCATCAATGCGTCGCCGACAATTAAATGCTTTTTATCAACGTCAATACCGATAGAACCGTTAGTATGCCCCGGCAAAGAAATAATACGAGCGTCAATTCCGTAGTCGGATAAGCTATCTCCGTCATTTAGCAGAACGCTCGGCTTAAACTCCGACATTGTACGGGCGGAAAAATCCTTGAGCGACGCAGACAAAACAATCTTTCCCAAAAACGTTGACGCGGAAAGCTCTTGATTTGTATTGGATTTAATCAAATCGGAATCTCGTTCATTCATAGCAATCGGTATTCCGAACATATCGGAAATTTGTGCCGCATTTTCCGCATGGTCAAAATGCGCGTGAGTTAGTACAATCAGTTTAACATTATATTGTTTGCAGGACTCAACTACTTGATGTAAAAACTCTTTTTTCCCGGTATCAATCAAAATTCCACAGGTTCCGTTTTCGATAATGTAACAGTTGCCGTTACCGCATTTAATCCGATGAACCTCACTCATTTTTTATGCACCCAATTACTTCTCCTCTTTTGGAACGTCAATCTCTCTGGAAGTTTTCAATTCCTTTTGTACGTTGGACGCGCCTGCGATTGCCATTATATCCGCCGCGCAGCCGATAATCAACGCCACACCGAGTAAAATAGACACAACATTACTCGGAAAATCGGGCTTAAATGCGTTAAGTCCCACAAAAATCCCAACTCCAACAGTAAGCGCAATCGGAATCAGAAGTATCGCCCACATTTTATATCCTGCTTTTTTCAACGAAAACATATTCGGAAGTTTAACAACTCCGAAAATCCCCGCGAATATTCCCGCTGCCAATGCCAAAAACGGCAGAATGCTTTTTGCAAAGAATATCAGCAGCGCGCCCGCGACAACTCCAAGCACCAAAGTGATGATTACAGGTGTCGCGCCGCTCTTGTCCCTCTTCACCAACCATGTAAAAAAGGTTATAATCCCGTATGCAGCAGCAATTATACCAAGTATCACTATAATAAATTCAAGTGAATCGTTGTTGCGGATTATAAAAAGCAATCCGCCTATCAGCTCCAACATCGACAGCAGAACCAGATTTCTGCGAAGTCCCTTCAAAATGTCAAGTTCCATATCACATACCGTCACAAGAGCCGCAGCCCCTGCCCTTTCTCAATTGTTATATTTATAATACCTTATTATTTTGCAAATGTCAAGGGTTTTTTGTTGATTTCTCCCATTTTGGCAGAGCTGAACACAGTTTTTCGGACAAATCCGAAAAAAATTTATTTTACCCCTTGACAAATGCAAAATTTTGGTGTATAATAGATTATGTTACGGAAGCGTATCGAAGTGGTCATAACGGGCTTGACTCGAAATCAAGTAGTCCGCAAGGGCTCGTGGGTTCGAATCCCACCGCTTCCGCCAGTTGAGTAGAAACGCCCTTGCTTACGCAAGGGCGTTTCTACTCAACGTAATGGCATTTGCGCACTCCGCTTTGCGGAGCACGCAAACGCTCATTACTAGCGCACTTTTTGCTCGAATTGCCCTAATGGCAATTCGATTTTGCGCTCCGCGCAAAATCCGCAAAAACTGCGCGGGGTGGTCGCTCTGTTTCGCGTAATTTTTGAACAACTGCGCAGGGTTGCTCTCCTCGGATAAGGTAGATTTGCATTGAATCATTTTGTCAACGTTTTTACAGGATTTAGTCCAAAATAGGTTGAATTTCTCATAAAGACGTTGTATAATATGGACAGAGAGGAGTTGCTTTCAATGTTGATAAATACGAATACCTTGGTTTCCATAACCGAGGCGAACCAAAATTTTTCCAAGGTTGCAAAACTTGTTGACCAAAACGGCTCTGTGGTTATTCTGAAAAACAACGTTCCGAGATACATCATTATGGAATTCCCCGCCGAGGAAATTCAGAACACTCCCGACGAGGACATTGTGAGTATTTCCAAAAGGCTGATTGAAAAAAACCTTGAAGCGTATAAGGAGCTTGCAAAATGATAGGGCTTACGGAACGGCAAGCGTTGTCGGTTCACGAAATGATGACCAAAGCAACCGGCGGTTCGGACGGAGTGCGTGACATTGGCTTGCTGCAATCCGCCATGGAATGCCCCTTTCAAGCATTCGACAGCAAGGAAGTTTATCCCTCGATTTTATCCAAAGCGGCGGCAATGTGTCGTTCGATTATCTCAAATCACCCGTTTGTAGATGGAAATAAGCGTACAGGGATCCATATTATGCTGATTTTCCTTGAGATAAACGGTGTGCTAATGGATTACACTCAAAAGGAACTGATTGATCTGGGATTTGGTATTGCCTCGGGAAATCTTGATGTTAACGCAATTTTTTATTGGCTGTCGGAGCACTACAAATAAAGGCAACACCTCAAATTAGATACGTAAAAAGAAAGGTAGACATATTATGTACAAGAGAATTTTAACTGTTCAGGATATTTCCTGCGTTGGGCAGTGTTCGCTCACCGTGGCTCTGCCGATTCTGAGCGCGGCGGGGCTTGAAACCGCGATTTTGCCCTCGGCGGTGCTGTCAAACCACACAGGCGGATTCTCGGGGTGGACATTCACCGACCTCACCGAGGATATGCCGAAAATCCGCGAACAATGGGAAAAGGAGAACATCAGCTTCTCCGCTGTTTACACGGGTTATCTCGGCAGTGCGAAACAGATCGACTATGTAAAGGACATCGCCGCAAGCCGTCTTGAGTCCGGCGGAAGGCTGATCGTCGACCCCGCTATGGCAGATAATGGCAAGCTGTACGCGGGATTTGATTCCTCGTTTGTGGACGCGATGAAAAAACTGGTATTCTCGGCGGACATTATCCTCCCGAATATCACCGAAGCGGCTCTGCTGACGGATTCCGAATATAAAGAGGAGTACGACAGCTCCTATACGGATATGCTGATTTCACGGCTGACGGATAACGGTGCAAAGACGGTAATCCTCACGGGTGTGGGATATTCTCCCGACAAAACGGGAGTGCTGGTGTGTGAAAACGGAAAACAGACCTATTATGAGCACCGCAAAATCGCGGGCGGCTGCCACGGAACTGGCGACGTGTACGCTTCCGCGTTTGTGGGCGCGCTAGAGAACGACCTCTCCGCGTTTGAATCCGCGAAAATCGCTGCCGATTTCACACTGGAGTGTATCGAGAAAACTCAAGGCGATGAAAATCACTGGTACGGCGTGAAATTCGAGCTTGCGATTCCCACGCTTATAAAGCTCCTGAAGCTCGGATAAATTCAGTAAATAAAACAATCCCCCGGACTGCTGCCCGGGGGATTTTGCGAATTTACTTAGCGTTCTGCTCGTAGGATTCGATCATTTTCTTAACCATCATACCGCCGATAGAACCTGCCTGTCTTGCGGTGAGGTCGCCGTTGTAGCCGTTGTTAAGGTTTACGCCGACTTCGTTTGCTGCCTGCATCTTAATGTTGTTCAGATTAGCCTTAGCCTGCTTATTAGCCATAATAACAATTCTCCTTGAAATCAAATTAATAACAAAGGTTTCACAAAACATCTTCGGAATCAATCCGAAATAACCTTTGCGCTATTATTATTTTCTCGCCGGCGAAAAATATTAAAGGGAATTGTTTCGTTTTTATCCTATTTTTGCTTGAAAAAATTTATATTTCAATTCCATAAGACCTAAATGTTGCTGTATTTTTCGCTTTGCATTGTTCCAACAAAGACATCACCTTAGCTTTCAATTTGTCATCGCTTTGGAACTTGTCGCGAATAATGTTTTGCTGTATCACGAAATTTCTTGCCCCCTCACACTCATTCTCAAATTCCTCTTGAGTATAACCACATCGCCCATCTTTCATAAGCCTGTCAGTATTGGCTAGAGATTTTTCTGTCGCCTTTTTGAGTCCATCGCCTTTATAGTTGGCTTTTACCAACCAATAACACTTGGAGCAACGCGGATTAGGGTTGTTGGCAAACTCTTCCGCATTACAAGTGAAATTCAAACGAAAATGAGATACTTGATAGTAGTATTCTATACACGAATTAAGGTCTTTTACATTCCCGATTATCGGCAACATAATCTTTTTGGTAATGTCAAGCGAATATTGTAATTCACTTAACATTGAATCCTCATCAATGGATTTATAGGAAAACTTCCATATGCTTTCAAAGGAGTTCATATTACATTCATCAGATGTCTTTCTATGCATCGTATAGTTGTTTTCCAGCCACTCAATGTTTCCATCAATAGGATTTTGAGTTAAATCCAAATCCTCTTGATATACAGCAGCAACTCCACCCAGTATATTGAATGATTTTTCATCCGTGCGGTCGGGATATTCGGTTCTGTAAGTGATAATATGAATGATTTCGCCGTTAACGACCCTCACAAAATACGGATATTCGCTCTTGATTTTCTTGAACCCAAGCGGCTCAAGAGCCTCTCCGAAAACCTTTACAAACGCCGCGTTCAGTGTCAGTGGCTTACCATTCGTCCCGGCTTTCTTGAAGTAAAACGCAGTGATATTCCGGTCGTTCTCGGAATTTTCACCCTTTTCGGAAAAATCCCTAAAGTCAGCGCACATAAACTCGGGGTTAATTCCCAAAACAGGCGCGGATTTCCACATCACGTCCTCGACAAAAACCTCGTCCTTGCCCCAGATTTCTGATAATTTTTCCCAAGTTTTGTCCTCTGCAAGAAGGTGTTCCCAACACTCGCGATTGCCTTTCGGAGCGTCTTCGATACCGTACCCCGAACCATCTCCGACTATAACCTCATCCGTTTTTTCGCCGTACAGCATAAGAATCGCGAAGTCGCTGTCAACGACCTCAACGATAAACGCGCTCGTTTTCATCTCGTTGGCAAATCGCTGCGTATCATCTCGAGTCGTCGCCGGATTATCAGTATACGAATCGGACGTGACCGTTACCCACCACTCGCTGAATCCGAAAAAGTACGATACCGCCGCCTCGTCCTCCGAGCACGGCACAAAGCCGCGCCTTGCCATTACATCGTTGAACGCGCTTATAAAGCTCGCTCTGTCGGTGTTGTTCTTGATTTGTACTGTTGTAGAAAATCTTCCCATGTCTTTCTCCTATTCAAATCTTCACGGATTACGTTTACAATTTGGAAAAATCCGACAAATCCATACCCTTGAACGCGCGGCTGAGCAGCTCGGGAAGCATCTGCGGACTGCAGGCAAAGGAGGGAATCCCGAGGTTGGAAAGCCGCTGTGCCATCTGCTTATCGTAGTACGGTTCGCCGCTATCCGACAGCGCAAGCAGGCAAATCAGCGTTACCCCCGAGGATTTTATCTCCTCCATTCTGCGCACGAACGCGGCACGATTTCCGCCCTCCTCAAGGTCGGAAATCAAGAAAAATAGCGTCTTTTTCGGATTCTCAATGAACTGCTGGCAATATATTACGGACTTGTCAATATCCGTGCCGCCGCCAAGCTGGAATCCGTACAGCAAATCCACGGGGTCATCGCATTTTTCAGTGAGGTCGATTATGTTCGTGTCGAACGCGACAATATGCGTTTTCAGCGCGCTCATACTCGCCAGAATGCAGCTCACCACGGATGAATAAATTACCGATTCACCCATAGAGCCGCTCTGGTCAATATCGAGGATAACCGTCCATTTGTTCGCCGCCGAGGTTGACGCGCGCTCAAAAAAGAAGAAATGCTCCGGGACAATGGTGTGCAGCTCGGGAGAATAGTGCTTCAGATTCCGCCGAATCGTCATTTTGTAGTCCAATGCCGCCGCGGACGGAATCGGAGAGTGCTCGCGTTTGTTGACGGCAGCTGTTACGGCGCGGCGGATATCCTGCTCAAACAGTTGATTGATTTGTTCGACAATCTTTTTGATGAACGCGCGGACGCTGTCCTTTGAACGTTTCGGAATCATATCCTTAAGCGTCAGAATCGTGGACGCAAGATTAATATCAGGCTCGATATTTTCGAGAAGCTCAGGCTCGAAAATCAACTGCTTCAAACCGCAGCGATTAACCGCGTCGCTTTGGATTACTTTAATCAAATCCTTGTCAAACAGGGTGCGTACATCGCCCAGCCACTGCGAAATCTTAGGATTGGACGGACCTTTTCCTCCGCCACCGCCCGCGAATCCGCCGCTGTTGTTGTATATCGCCGCCAACGCGCTGTCCATCAGCATTTGGTCCTCGCTAAGCTCGGGCATATTCATTTCCGAAAAGCGTTCCTGCGACTCCTGTCCGAGAATCAGCCGCCAGCGTTGCAGTTCTTGTGTTTGTTCCATATCATTCTCCTTTTTGGAATTAACGATTAACGCAATTAAAGTTCCAACCCATACCCCCTTAACTTTTCAGTATTTTCTTTCTTACGCCGCTCCAACTCGGCAGGAGCTTTTTCCTGCAGTTCAGAATTGACGAAGAAATTATAACATTGTTTCTTGCTTTCCTCGCGTTCTCCCATAATATATTCAATTCTTGTTTCAAGAGAAGCCCTTCTTTTGGGATTGGGATTTAAAGAAAGTTCTCTATTCAAACCCTCTAATTCACGTTCGCAATATTTATCCTTAAACACAACAAATTCATCTGCTGAAAAAAGCTTTGTGCATAAAAGGCCTTCACCGCCTCCGTCCAAAAACGGATGAATGCGATGATTCATTAGTCCAAAGTAATCCATACATTTTTCAAGTGTTACTGCTTTTCCAATTGCGGGAAGAGCATACATTTCCACAACCGCAAGCACTTTTTTCAGCATCGCCATTAGGGAATTGTTATCCGTCGGGTCATAGTAAAATCTCATAATTGATGCGCGATACTTCATATCCAAGTCAGGCCAATGAGTCCTGGTATAGATCTCACTTAAGCTGTCAATAAAATTCGAGTGATACTTCGCGTAGTTTTCATCAAAGTCAATGTCGCTGTTGTACACGGTCGAAACACCACAAAACACATTAAAGCATTTGTATTTTACACCGTGACTTCCTCTACCGTCCGCTGTTTCATTAGCTACAGTAACATAATGAATTATCTCATCACTCACCACCCGCACAAAATACGGATACTTGCTCTTGATTTTCTTGAATCCCAGCGGCTCGAGTGCCTCACCGAAAACCTTTACAAACGCCGCGTTCAGCGTCATGGGCTTGCTTTTCTTGTCGGCGGTTTTCTCCTTGAAATACAGCGTTTCAATATTCCCGTCGCTCTCCGCCATGTCGAGAAGTTCATTATAATCTTCGATTATGTATTTGGTATCAATTCCCAGTATCGGCGCGGCTTCGCACAACGCGTCCTCAACAAAGACCTCTTGCTTGTCCCGAGCCTCGGAGAACTGTTCCCAAGTTTTGCCATCTGCTAAAAGCGGTTCCCAGAACTTCCGCTCACCTTTGGGGGAATCCTCAATTCCGTACCCTGAGCCGTCTCCGAAGATTACGGTATCGCCGTTGTTCAGCGTGAGAATCGCGAAATCGCTGTCCACGACCTCCACGGAAAAACTCGTAACGTTCATCTCTTTCACCACTTGCGGAACATCTTCCGATTCCGACGTGAACGTTACCCAGCCGCCCTCGCTGAACGCAAGCAGATACGACTTCGCCGCCTCGTCCTCTGCGCAAGGTACGAATCCGCGCTTTTCCATTGCCGAATTAAACGCGCTTATAAAGCCCGCTTTGTCGGTGTTGTTCTTGATTTGCATTGTTTTTGAAAATCTTCCCATATGAGCCTCCAATCAATATTGCAGCCCTCTGTCATTTACATACTTCCGCATTACGGCGCGGGTATGCGCGGTTCTGTCGATGTCGCCTTTTACCACCGATTCATACGTTTTTCCGCGGACGGTATATGATTGAACAATGTCCGGCTGCGTCACGAACTCGTCCAGATACAGCTCGTGATTGGTTTCCATCGGGCTGGGTTCGGGGTAATGCCCACGGTTTGCCCAATCCTTGAAATCCGCGCCATACTTAATCAGCAAATCAAACAATGCCACAAGCTGTTGCTCCGCCTTTTTGTGTACATCGGAATATACATTGTTTTCAAGCACATATTCAGCATCATTAATTGTCGTATTCAGCGCGTCAAAGCCGTTGGACGCGCGTTTGTTCGGGTCTGCGCCGCGCTTTAACAGCTCCTCAACAACCGTCAGACCGCGGTCCGAAACGTCAGGCTTTCTATAACACAAGCTATGCAGCACCATTCTGATTGCATCATGAAGTACGGGACAGCGCACGCTGGGGTCGTCGTCCTCAGCCTCCATAAAGTTTACGTCCGCGCCGTTTTCCATAAGATAGTTGATTATTTCAAACGCGTGTATCTTCATCGCGACTTGAAGCGGCGATTGTCCGTTATCCTTTTTGGGCGGCGGAGTGGCAACGCAATTCACCAGTTCGGGTTTCTTCTCGATGATTGCCTTTACTTCTTCCAGATTTTCCTGTCTGATTGCTTTGAACAGCTTTTTCATTGTTGTCCTCCTTAGTTCGCCTTGAAATTGTAAATCGGCTTGATTTGCTCCAGAATCTCAACAGTATCGTCGAGATTTCCAACAATATCCTCAAGCGACTTGTAAGCCATAGGGCACTCGTCAAGCGTGCTCTCGTTTACGGACGTTGTGTAAATTCCCTGCATTTCGTTTTGAAAATCCTCAACGGAGAAGTTCTGCTTTGCTTGATTCCTCGAGAACAGCCGCCCCGCTCCGTGCGGCGCGGAGCAGTTGTAATCGGGATTTCCCTTTCCCCTGCAAATCAGACTGCCGTCACGCATATTTATCGGAATCAGCAGAATTTCGCTCTCTTGCGCGCTTACCGAGCCTTTACGCAAAATCATATTGTCGATATCGATGTAGTTGTGAATCGTGGTGAACTGCTCGTCAATGTGCAGTCCCATTCCGTTCACGATTTCGTCAACCATCGCTTTTCGATTTAACGCAGCAAACCGCTGGACGATCCTCATATCGTGGATATACGAATCAAACAGCTCACCCTCACAATAAGCCAAATCCTTGGGAATATCGGGGAATTTTCGTTGATATTCCGCAAGTGCCGACTGAATTTCACTTTGACGGTTCTGCTTTTTCAAGGAATCCACAATCGCGTTTATTTCCTGCCTGTTCGGCTTGGAAAGCCGATGGAAAGCCTCATCCTGATAGAATTTGGCGGTTTCGACTCCCAGATGACGAGATCCTGAATGAATAATTAAGTACAGATTCCCGTGCTTATCCTTATCGACCTCGATAAAGTGATTCCCGCCGCCGAGCGTTCCAACACTGAGTTTTGCACGGTCAGGATCGATGTGCGCGGCGCATTTAAGACTCTTCAGATTCGTTTCCTGAGCGTATTTGTGCCTGAACGCGCGGATAGTCATACCCGCGGGAATATTCTCGCGGATACATTCGTCCAGCCTTTGAAGATCAATATCTTGTTCCTTCAGCTTTACGGTTTCCATTCCGCAGCCGATGTCCACACCGACAAGGTTCGGAACGACCTTGTCGGTAATAGTCATCGTTGTGCCGATTACGCAGCCCGCCCCCGCGTGGACGTCGGGCATAATCGCTATGCGCTGATTCGCCGCAAAGGGTTGATTAAGCAGCTCGATTATCTGCGCCGTTGCCTCGTCCTCAATGACGCTTGCGTAAACATTTGCAGTGTTGTATTTTCCCTTTAATATCATCATGAGAATTGCTCCTTTTTATCAGCCTACACACTCCAAATCAAAAATCGAAATCAAAGCCATCCAGTGCGTCAATCTGCTCCTGTGACGCGGAATCCAGCTCAGAATTGAGAATTTCGCTTACCTCTGCGGCATTCAAGCCCCATAGCTCACCGAGATTCTCGGCGATACTGTCCTTTTCGGCGGGCGAGAAATCCGCGAACGCACGGCGCAAAAATACCAGAGCGCGCTTAAATTCCTCATCGTCAAGATTCTGCACATACTCGTCAAGGCTCTCCCAGAGCGACTGCCGCGCAATCAGTGCGTAACGGTTCTTCATAGTCAATCCCTCGAACCAGCCCGCGCCCAAATCGGCGGGAGTTCCGAGTGAAAGACGGCGCGAAACCTCGATTTTAAGCTGTTCGTTGGTCATTTGATTTCGCTCCAACAGAACCGCTGCCGCAAATCCCGACAGCTTGGTGTTCAAATCATCGCGACCTGCGACCTCCCACAGCGCGTGAAGCCAGTTCTCCGTGTCAAGGAAATCCTGCGCCAGCTCCACGGAATTCAGCGTATCCATTACTTCGGCAATCGATTGACTTGCCTCATCATCACACACGCAGCTGCTCGGCAAAATCAGACACGCGCGCAGATATAACTGCTCCAGAAGCGGCTTGATCGGCTCACAATCCGCCTTTCGTATGTCGCCGTATGTGATGGAATTGGACAGACGGAACGCGGTTTTCGCCAGTTCCTCGAATGAAACCGCGTCCACTGCCATGGCTTGCAGCGCGGAAGCCGCATATGTTGCCGCGCTGCCCATTCCGCAGAAGAACGCGTCCTCAATCGCAGCGGCTACCTCGGACATATTCTGCGTCTGCTCCACGCGCTCTTTAAGCGCGAACGCCGCCGCAAGCTCCACCGTGTCGCCCTTCAGCGCGGACTCCACCAACGTGATTTCCGCCTCGGGAGTCCACACCAACGTCCATTCCTCGCGCCAAGTCGCGTTGTCCTGATCCGACTGCCGATATTGCACGAACGGAATGTTCAGCACACGCAGCTTATGCAGAAAGAACGAACGGTTCAAATCCATAAACGCGGATTTTTCACTCGAAACACGGCGGTTTTCACGCAAATCAAGCGATAAATCCTGTGCGGTCGCCGAACTGTATTTATCAAGTTTCAAATCCTTTAGAAAACGGTAGAAGTCGTCTTGAATGCTCGTGCGCGAAACGCCCTCGGGCAACTCGCCAATTTTAGTTCCTATCTCGGTATCGGCGGTCGCAATCGAAACCGCCGCGAAGCTCCCCTCGCCAATACAGGTCTGCGCCGCATCGCGCAAATCGCGCAGTACGGGCATTCCCCCGTCGCGCAACTCCGCCAGTGACTTCGCGAGTCTTACAGCCTCGATTACCTGAGCCGAGGAAGCGGCATTCCCCTTTTGACGCTGAAAAGCCGCGATTTTCGTGAGATAAGCGTTCGCTGTAAACAGGCTGTCGGCGCGGTTCAGACCCTCCCAAATCAGCTCGTAATATGCGGGAGCCTTGTTCCCCGCGCCGTATCCCGAACGGGTCGAAAGCCGATAATACGAGTATGGCATTAGTGTGTGCAGACATTCGGTTTTTGGAAATTCTGGCAGCTTTTCGGATTTCTCCCACGTTTTCAAGCCCTCAACGTGATACGAACCCGTTACCACAGCGATTTTCTCCGCCGCGATTCCCGATTCCACCACCTCACGGATTATTTTTCGCATATAGATTTCACGTAATTGCAGCTCCGCGAAATCGTGTTCGTCTTTCGAGCTGAACTCACGGATTTTCGCACCGAACAGATTCGCGCCCTCATGATAGGATTCCGCGTCCGCGCAGTGCTCCAAGGTACGCTCCCAGAACGTTTCGTGTGAATCCTCGCCGCTGAAAATGTCCAGTTTATCATAAACAGACAACTCGGGCATTTCAATTTCTTCCTCGGATTCATCGGGTTCATCTTCGTATTCCTCGTCCTCCGAATCCTTGGATTCAGTCCTTTCAAGCGCAAGAAATGTTTCGCTCGGAAGATCCATAAACCGCACGGTTACACCGTTTTCCTTACACCACAAAATCGCTTGATATTCGGGGGAATACTCTGCGAACGGGTACAGAATCGTCCTCACAGGAACACTTTTCGTGTATGCCAGAATCGCGAACGGAGGTTTGGTTTCCGCACGCGTAATGTCATTTAATACGTCCTCGAAGTCGCTCGGGGCTTCGATTATCACCGTTTCGGGCTTGAGATTATCCAGAAATTTCCGCAGATAAAACGCACCGGCGGGCGACAAATGACGAATCCCGAAAAAATTCACACCGCTCATTCGTTCAGCTCCCGACACGCTTTGTACAAATCGCTCCACGAAGAACCGCGCTTTTTCATAATATTCTCAAGGTACTCCTTCCATGCGATGGAGTCCTTGGATTCGTCCTTTACGATCGCACCCTGAAGTCCTGCCGCAACGTCCTCGGCGGAGATTTCGCCGCTGCCGAAGCTGCCCGCGAGAGCCATACTGTTGCACAACAGCGAGATTGCCTCGGCGGTGGACAGTACTCCGCTTGGAGCTTTTACTTTTTGCTTTTTGTCGAGAGTTTCGCCGTTGCGCATTTCTCTGAATATCGTGCAGATTTTCTCAATAACCTCGTCCTTGGGCAGCGCGGCATTGAGGTCAAGACCTCCCGAAAGCTGCGCCACGCGCGACTTGACGATTTCCATTTCCTCCCCGAGTGTTTCGGGCGCGGGGAGTACCACAATGTTGAAACGGCGTTTCAACGCTGCGGACATATCGTTTACTCCCTTGTCACGAGTATTGGCGGTGGCGATTACGGAAAATCCCTTTTTCGCGGGGACTTCCATCGCCAGTTCGGGTACGGAGATTCGCTTTTCGGAAAGCAGCGAAATCAGCGTATCCTGAACCTCGGACGCGCAGCGCGAAATCTCCTCCACGCGCGCGAGAGAACCCGTTTCCATTGCGGTAAATACTGGACTTTTCAGCATTGCCTCCTCGCTGGGACCGTTTGCAATCAACATCGCGTAATTCCACGAATACCGAATCTGCTCCTCGGTTGTACCCGCCGTGCCTTGAATCACCTGACCGGAATTTCCGTTTATTGCCGCCGCGAGGTGTTCCGAAAGCCAGCTCTTTGCCGTTCCCGGCTCGCCGATAAGCAGCAATGCTCTGTCCGTAACGAGCGTTGCGATTGCGATTTCCACCAGCCGCTCGTGTCCGATATACTTCGGTGTGATAACCGTTTTGCCGACCTTTCCGCCGCAGATGTAGGTTTTCACCGAGCGCGGCGACATTCTCCACCCCTGCGGAATCGGATCTTTTTCCGCCTTGATAAGCGCGTTAAGCTCCTCCTCGAAGAGCTTTTCTGCGGGTAATCTCAAAATTTCTTGCATTTCCAAACTCCTTATTTTAATTTGCAAATCGCGAAACGTTCACATAAACGGAGCATCGCTCCGTTTATGTGAACTAGCCGAGCGACCCGCAAC
>CAMWMN010000011.1 GCA_947175385.1 uncultured Clostridia bacterium
GTTAGTTGTTTGAGCTATAACCATAATCTGCTATTCCGAGAGAAGTTATGGCGCGTTATAACTCAAAGCAACCTATGGGTGACCAGTGCAAATCCGAAATGTGAGCGGCGCGGCATACCGCGAAGCGGTGTGCCGTGACGCTCAGCAAGCACAAATGAAATAGCTTTGCTATTTCATTTGTGCGGTTTCGGATTTGCCATTAAAATAAGGAGACATTATGAAACCGATTCCCGGGCAAGTTTGGACGGATAAAAAACGCACGTTTCTGGGATTGCCGTGGTCGTTTACGCGGTATATCCTCACGGAGAAAAAGCTGATTACACGCAAGGGATTCCTCAGTATCACCGAGGACGAGGTGGAACTGTATCGGATTCTGGACAAGAGCCTGAGAATCTCGTTCGGGCAGCGGTTGGACGGCACTGGTACGGTGATCCTCAACTGCAAGGACGTGGACACGCCCGTTAAGGAGATACAGTCCATAAAGAAACCGCGCGAGTTTATGGAGATTCTCGAGAAATATGTGGACGAACAGCGCGACAAATACGGCACGCGCGGGCGGGATATTATGGGATTCACTCCGCATGACCATAACGATGATATTTGCGGAGAGAGTCACGATGTGTAATAATAGTTGCTGGAGAATAACTGTTAGCAGTTAGTTGTTTGGACTATAACCATAATCTGCTATTCCGAGAGAAGTTATGGCGCGCTATAATTCCAAGCAGCCTATAGTCGACCGGTGCAAATCCGAAATGCGAGCAGCTCGGCTCACGCGTAGCGTGAACCGGGTCGCTCAGCAAGCACAAACGAAATAGCAAAGCTATTTCGTTTGTGCGTTTTCGGATTTGCTATTAAAATAAGGGGTAATTTATGGACATTTCAAGAATAGCCGATATAGGCACGATAAGTCAAACCAGTCAGACGCGCTCGGTAGAACGGCGGACGGAGGATAAAGCCTCCACGCTTGCAACGGAGCACACCGACAGCTTTGTGAAGTCCGAGGCGGCGTTTATGCCCGCGTATACCAAGAAGTCCGCGCAAAAGCAGACCGCGGACAACAATCTGCTGCAAAAGGAGAACTCCGAGCGAACGATTGATAAGGTTGAGGAGAGCGGTGAGCAGGTTTCGCGCGGCGAGCTTATGACAAAAGGAATAAGCCACATAATCCGTGCGATGTTCGTCAAGCAAGGCGAGGTGCTGTTGGGCAGCGTTCCGTCTATTGGTGCGAAAATGTATGCCGAAGAGCTGTTGTCGCAGTTACGCGCGCTGTACGGAAACTCCGCTGCCGAGGAGAACACACCCGAGTATTGGCAGCCCGATGAAACCGCCGCGCGTATGTTGATGTTCTTTGACAGCGTGGAATTGGGCGAGGGTACCACCCAGGCTCTGGGCAACAGGGAAAATACGCTGGAGCGTTCGTTCCTCAGCGCGTTCAACGAAACCGAACAGCTTTTCGGCGGTCGCGGTCGATTGCCGTTGGAGAGCTACGAAACCAAGAGGTTGGTTCTGGAAAGCTATTTTGCAAAGGCGGTTTTGTAATGCCTATTTTTGACACTCACGCGCACTATTGGCGCGCGGACTTCGGTGATGAACTGGACGCAGTTCTGGAGCGGCTTCCGAGCCAAGGTGTGGAGCGCGTTCTGGCGATTGGCTGCGATATTCCCACAAGTGTTGAGGAAATCGAGCTTGCAGAAAGATACGATTATATCTATGCCGCCGTGGGATTCCACCCAGAGAACGCGGCGGAGTTGCCCGATGATTGGGAATCCAAACTGACGGAGCTGCTGAAACACGACAAGGCAGTGGCAGTGGGTGAAATCGGGTTGGATTATCACTACCCGGACGGCGCGCCCAAAGAGGTTCAGCGAGAGGTGTTTATCCGACAGCTTGAGATTGCTGAGCGGCTGAACTTGCCCGTGGTTATTCACTCGCGTGACGCAAGCGGAGATACGCTCGAAATTCTCAAGAAGTATAAGCCGCGCGGAGTGCTGCACTGCTTTTCCGGGAGTGCGGAAATCGCACGGGAGGTCGTAAAGCTCGGAATGTATGTCGGGTTTACGGGAGTATTGACGTTCAAGAACTCCAAAAAGGCTTGGGCGGCTTGCGAGGCTGTACCCATTGAGCGGCTGCTGTTGGAAACGGATTGTCCGTATATGGCACCCGTGCCGCATAGGGGCGAACGCTGCGACAGCTCGATGATTAAGTTCACCGCCGCGAAAATGGCGGAGATAAAAGGGGTAGACACCGAAGAAATGATTGAGATAGCGCGTGAGAACGGGGAAAGGTTGTTTTTTGATGATAACATATGAAAAAGCCGCTCCGGCAATGCTTGATATGGTTTTGAAAATGCGCCGCGAATGCTGCGCGTGCGTTTTCGGGAAGGACGAAAGCGCGTTTGATGGCGAATTTATGCGGATTTCCCGAGAGTACTTTGCCAATTCCGACCAGACTACGGTTCTCGCGTTTGACGGCGAGCGGGCGAAAGCCGCCTCCAAAGCTGTCGGCTGCGCGACAATGTGCTATATCACGCTTATGCCGACACTCGACCATCCGACAGGAAAACGCGGTCACGTAATGAATGTCTACACTGATCCGAATTATCGGCGGCAGGGAATCGGGCGGAAGATGATGGAAATGCTGATCAACGAGGCGAGGGAGCGCGGAGTTACGCATATTTCGTTGGACGCTACTCCCGATGGAGCAAAGCTGTATAAATCGTTGGGGTTTAAGTACTCAAACGAAAATATGGAGATTATACTTTAATGTGTTGCAACCTATCGAGGTGTAATCCAAACGCGTTATAATTCACGCCAACAAATCGGCGATGCAATTTAAGCGCGTTATAACCCTAAACAAGTGTTTGGTAACTAATGCAAATTCAAAACGCGAGCGGCGCGTTGCACTTTGCAAAGCAAAGTGAAGCGTGCCGCTCAGGCGAGTACAGACGGAAAATGCGAAGCATTTTTCGTCTGTACGGTTTTGAATTTGCCATTTAGATAAGGAGTTTATATGGATAGTGATGGCGGTCGAAGTGTAAATGAAAAGGAACACAAGGTGGCGAGGTTTTTCCTCGCGCCGCTTATCGGGCTTAACAAGGGGATCTCCGCGCTGCTGAAAAGGGCATTGGGCGCGAATTACGCGGACGTTTCCGAGGAGGAGGTCCGCGATTTGGTGGACGCGCTCGCCAAGGACGAGGACGAGGACGGAATAGAGGAGAAGTCCGCAGAGATGATAAACAACATCTTTGAATTTGACGACCTCACCGCCGGAGACGTTATGACACACCGCACGTCTGTTGTCGGTGTGGACGTGAAGTCCATCACGCTCGATGATTTGATTTATCTCGCGCTGGAGATGGGCTTTTCGCGAATCCCCGCGTATGAGGAGAGCGTGGATAAAATCGTCGGAATCGTTATCGTCAAGGACTTACTGTGCCTTATCGGTAAAGAGGATTTGTCCGATTTTAATATCGTGGATTTTCTGCGTGACGTGCAGTTTATTCCCGAGGCTTGCAGCGCGTCCGATATTTTCAGGATCCTCACCGAAAACCGCGCGGGTATGGCGGTGGTGGTGGACGAATACGGCGGCACGGCGGGAATCGTTACGTTGGAGGACATAATCGAGGCGGTTATGGGCAATATCCAGGACGAGTATGATGACGAACAGCAGTTGATTACCAAAATCGGAAACCAAGTGTATGAGGTTTTGGGCGAGGCAGATCCCGATGAGGTGTTTGCGCTGTTTGGCGTGGAGCTGCCCGAGGATCACGAGTATGAAACCGTCGCGGGATTTGTTGCGGATAAGCTCGGCTATATCCCCGAGGATACGGACGGAACACACCGCGCGTCGGTTCTGCCGTCCGTGGATTATGAGGGAGTAAAGCTGGTAGTTATGCGGGTCGAGGACAGAACAATGCGGAAAATCCGCGTGATTAAAATGCCCGAAAAGTCATAATCCCGCATATTCCGAAACAAGCGAAAGAGTGGAGCTGTACCGCTCATCGTCCGTATCGCAGCCCGTCACCACCGAAATGTATGTATCGCTATCTTTGACAAATGCCGAGATAAGGCAGCAGCCCGCTTTTGAGGTCGTTCCCGTTTTCAGACCGATTGCGTCTTTGCGGTAAAATTCGTCATCGGGATTCAGAAGGCGGTTTGTGTTCGTCCAGTTGATGTTCTCGCCCGACTCAAAAACAACGTATTTTTGGTACTCCGTGACGATTTCCCGTATTTCGGGAACAGACAGCGCATATTTCGCCAGAACGCTCAAGTCGCGCGCGGTGGAATATTGTCCGCGGCTGTCGCTGCCATCGGGAGTGGTAAACCGGCTGTTGTTCATTCCGAGTTGTTTCGCGGATTCGTTCATAAGTTCGCAGAAATGTTCCACGGCGGCAGAATTGGACAACTCTTCGTTCGGATTCTCCGCCCTCGCGACAGAAACCGCGACCGTATAAGCCGCGTCATTCCCCGACACCATCAGCATTCCGCGAATCAAATCGCGCAATGTGAGTTGATGTCCGGGCGCAATCAGGCAGACGCTGGACTCGGGCGGCAGCATTTGCAGCTCACTCCCGACGGTAATCACCTCATCGGGACGCATACTCTTCAGTGCAACCGAGGCAGTCAGCAGCTTTGTAAGGCTTGCCGGAGCAACGCGCATATCAGCGTTGTATTCAAACAGTGTTTCGGCGTTGCCTTCTCGGCATACTATCGCTGCCATTCCGTCAAATTCCTTGTTATTTGGCTTTTTGTACTCGCAAATCAGTATTGCCAACACCGTGACAAGCAAAAGCAACGGAATGGCGCACTTAATGATCCGTATAAATTTATTCATAATGATTCTCCCTTCTGTTCAAACAGCATATTAGCTTGCATTTTCCCTACCTGCGGCAGGGGAAACGCAAAAAAAACCAAGTCTGTTTATGTGTACATTATAACACAAAAGAGGACGGAGTTTCTGAAGATTTTCTTACGATTTTATTATGATTTTATTAATTTACAAAACGCATAGGAGTGGTAAATTATGACAAAAAAACAACTTGCCGCCGAGGTTATCGCGCGACTGAAAGAGGAATACCCCGAGGTGAAATGCGCGCTTGTCTACTCAAAGCCGTATGAGCTGCTTATCGCCACACGGCTTTCGGCGCAATGCACGGATGTACGCGTGAATAAGGTTACCCCCGCGCTGTTTGAGCGTTTCCCGAGTGTGGAGAAGTTCGCGGACGCGGAGGTCAGCGATGTGGAGGAATACATAAAGTCCTGCGGACTGTTCCATACAAAGGCGCGGGATATTGTGGAGATGTGCCGCGTTTTGCGCGATGTTCATGGCGGGGAAGTTCCCGATTCGATTGAGGAACTTGTAAAGCTCCCCGGGGTAGGACGCAAAACCGCGAACCTGATTGTCGGGGATCTGTACGGAAAGCCCGCGATGGTGTGCGATACTCACGTGATTCGGCTTACAAATCGACTGGGACTGTCCACAGGTACGGACGCGGCAAAGGTGGAAAAGCAGCTCCGCGCGGTCGTTCCACCCAAGGAGGGTCTGATGCTGTGCCATAGACTGGTGTGGCACGGGCGTGGCGTTTGCTCCGCGAGAGCACCGAAATGCGGAGAGTGTACGTTGGCGGGGATTTGCAAGTCAAATAAGCCCGATAAATAAAAGACCGCTCCCGAAAGCGGGAGCGGTCAGACTGTCGATAAACCCTCATCTGCGTCGTCAGGGGTTTGTCGGCAGCCATAAAGGCTAGCCGACAAGCCGCTTCCTAGCATCTGAGGGCTTCTCGACAGTCTGAAAGGTGACTTTTTATACAAGCGGGTTTGGTTTATTCGCCATAGATCTCAATACGAAGATCATCAAGATGGTCATAGTCAAAGACTTTGCCCTTGTAGGTGATTTTTATTTTTTTGCAGTATTCAAAGGTATGGATGTTGTTGCATCCATTTAATTCGATAACACTGTCGGGTAACTTAAGGTCTGTAAGACTGGCGCAGTATTGGAAAGCATAGGTCTGGATTGTGGTCACCCCGTCGGGGACATCAAGGCTTTCCAGATTTGTACAGCTCGCAAATGTCTCTCTGCCGATTACGGTTATGCCGGCGGGCAATTTAACACTTTTAAGACCTGTGCAGCTCTTAAATACCAAGTCGCCCATAGTGGTGGCTCCGTCGGGTATTTCAATGCTTGTCAGACTTTCGCAGCCGCAGAAAGCAGCATTGTCTATCGTAGTTACGCTGTCGGGAATATCAATGCTTGTGATACCTGCGCAGTTGTAAAAAGCCTGGATTCCGATTACGGTTACAGTATCGGGAATCGTGATGCTTTTGATGCCCGTATTGTTCACAAAGTCCTGCTTAAAGGCGCTGTCGCCGATTTTGACTACCGGCTTGTCCTCAATTGTATCGGGAATCACAATGTCGGTTGGATCCCCCTCATAACCGGCGATTACAATGCCGTTAAGAGCGTCATCGTAGAAGTACTTAAATTCGCCGTTGCTCTTGATTTCGGGTTTAATATCCTGTGGAGTGCTGACATCTCCGCCCACTTGTGAATCCTCGCTTGTATCTGTGGAGCTGTCGTTTCCAACCGTTGACGAGGGTTCGCTTGTCTGAGAGGAGTTATTTGTCTGCGTGGAGTTGTTGTTCCCGATGGGGGTTTTGTCGTTGTTTCCGCTGCACGCCGTCAGGGTAAGAAGAATAGCCGCGCTTGCTAAAATCGGTATAATCTTTTTCATATTCGTTTTCCTTTCTTAACATCTTTGGGGTGATGTATGTAATACAATTTAATATATTATATCACAAATTTAATGTGGTTTCAAGATATATGTTACACAAATTCTGAAATTTCGTATTTGCGGAATTTGTTGATATTACCAAAATTTAAGGAGATGATTTTATGGATTTCGTCACCGAAGTAAAATCCCTTGCGGTGAAGGCTCGTGAACGCGACACGAAATTCCACAGATTCGGTGCGTTGGGGCACAGGTATGAATTTAATCCGCCGATTTTAATTGACAAGGTGCACGAATTTGAGGCGGCAAGCGGCTTGACGCTCCCGGAAGCGTATGTTCTCTACCTTACACAAATCGGAAACGGCGGCGCGGGACCGGATTACGGACTGTTCCCGTTAGAGAAAATCAAAGCGATTTACGACCCCAATGAGGAGATTTTCCTTGATAAAAAGGATTATGACGAGGAGTGGGTGGAGATATGCCGCGCGTATGATGAATCGCTTGAAAATGATGACGGCGAGTATCTGCGAATCGAGAGCCGTGCGTTTAACGGCTCGGTGATTATCGGTACACCCGGCTGTACAATGTACACGATTCTGATGTGTAAGGGTGAGAATTACGGAAAAATCGGCGTAATTGATTCCGATATGGTCGAGGAGTACGTTCCGCAAATCTCAGACAAGACCTTTGAGGAGTGGATCCTTGAATATTTTCGGAAAGCGGCGGAAGGATAAAAAATCCGCGCTCGGGGAGAGCGCGGATTTGATTTTTATCATCCGTTGATTGCTTTGTACAGATCTTCTATGTGTTGATAGTCATAGGAAGTTCCCTTGTATGTTGCGTTTATGCTTTCACAATGAGCAAAGGCGTCATAGCCGATTTCGGTCACGCTGTCGGGAATGGTTATATTCGTAAGGCTTGAGCAATTATCAAAGGCATAGTCGCCGATTTTGGTAACGTTGCTCGGGATAGTTATGCTTGTAAGGTTCATACAGTTGACGAACGTACTTACACCGATTTCTGTCAGACCACTGCCGATAGTCACGCTTGCAAGCCCCGTGCAGTAATCAAAAACGTGGTCGCCCATCTTAATTACACTATTGGGAATAGTTATGCTTGTAATGTCCGTAAGCCCCGCAAACGCTCCGTCTTCGAGCTTAACAACGGGACTCCCCTCCAGAGTATCGGGAATTATTACTCTTCTTGTTTCTCCCTCATAAACGGTTATCACCATACCGTTTAATTCGCTGTCAAATTTATATTTGAACCTGCTTTTGAACCCGCTGTCGGGCGTGCTGTTGTTTATAAGTCCGGACGAGGGCGAGTTGTTCGGTTTTTTGGTAGTTCCCGTGTTCCCGTTGTTTCCGCTGCACGCTGTGAGAAGCATAATGCCAACCAAAGCCGCCGTCGTGAAGTTTTTTGCTTTCATAAAAAGTTCCTCCTAAAATGATTTTGCAAGTCCCTCGTATATTTTGAGGGGGTGTTGCATACCTGCGCTGTAAAGTATATCGATATTATATCACATTGTATTGCGTTTTGCGATATACATAATTAACAAATTGTCGGGAAATTATACGAAAAAATGTGAATTATGTGCAAAATATTAATGCGTGTACAGTTCTGTGTGCTTTTCCCCGACAAACTGAAAATTGAAATTATAAAGCTATTAAGGAATCGCTGATTAAATGGTTTTTACAAAATCTTAAGCCTTGTTTTATACAGTTCTCCCCGCCTGCGGCGAGGAGAACCGCAATTAAACCAGTGTTTCCTTAATTTTGATGCTCCCCCTGTGCAATTTCATGCAATATATCTGAAAATTCCTCTGATTTTGACTCTAACAAACCATGTGTAGTATCTTTCATAATATACATTTTTTTACGTGGAGCATTTACCGATTCAAAATAATCTTGTGCAATCAGATAATTAGTCTGATAATCTTTATCGCCGTTTATATTATAAAATGGCATTTGATAATCGGTTTTGCCAAGTAATGAGAATTTGTTAAATTCATCCGACCTCAAAAATTCAACATATACGCTATAATCTGAATTGATATAATTATAAAAATCTCCAAGTGAGTAGTATGGATTAAATACCTGTGCGGCAATCAGGTTATAATCTGTTCCATCAACAAGCATGTTATAGCCATATTTTTCCATTAGTGCATTTCTGGCCGCAAAATATTCTATTGAAAAACCACCAACATCCAATTTCTCAATGAGTCTCTTACTCTCTTCGTCGTTTCCCGACCATTTGATGGCTTCTTCCTTAAAGGCAATTTCATTCTGATAGAAGTCAACAAGCTGTCCTGTCCCTATATAACATTCGTAATATTCGGGATATTCAAGAGCAAGATTACACCCGAAATACGTTCCCCACGAATGACCAAGCAATGTTATCTTATCCTTGCCAAGATAGTCTAATAGAAATTTTGTCATTTCCACGCCGTCGCTCATCATGAGGTCATATGTCAATGCGGTGTCATTCTGGTCAGAAGAATAGCTTTTTCCGCAATTTCTTTGATCCCACGTAACAACCGTGTACACATCAGACCATTTTCTGGTGAAGGCATAATCATAAAGGCTTGTAGACGAGCCCGGCCCGCCATGCAGATATAATAAAACGGGGTTGTCTTTATCTTGTCCGTAAATACTTATCCACTGCTTTGTGCCGTTTATATCTACATATACTGTCTCATTTATACCGCCCTCAGGTGTTTGACCATAAATCCTCTGCCCGATAAATCGAACAATTAGAAAAAGTACAATGACAGCAGCAAGTACAATGAATATCCATTTCAGTATTTTGAAAATAACTTTCAAGAACTTTTTCATTATATACCTCCCACAAAATTGATTTGTTGAATTGTTCGTCATTACCATTATACCACATTGTATTGTGCTTTGCAATGTACATAACCCACAAATCGACGCGTTTTATTTTGGATTGTTTGTGCATATTTCATAAATTATTTGTATGAGGCTCCATAAATTGAAAGCAACAACGGGTTGCTTGATTTTTCAAAATCGCGGTGGTATAATATCTATGAGGTGATGATATGGATACAAAAGATGTTATACTTAAACTCCGAACCCAAAACGGATTATCCCAAGAAGAGCTTGCGGAAAAGGTTTATGTTACCCGTCAAGCTGTATCCCGCTGGGAAAACGGTGAAACCGTTCCGAACACGGAAACCTTGAAGCTGCTGTCAAAGCTGTTTGATGTGTCTATCAATACGCTTTTGGGGTCTCCGAGAAAGCTGATTTGCCAATGCTGCGGTATGCCGCTTGATGATTCCTCCATCAGCAAAGAGCCTGATGGCACATACAACGAGGAGTACTGCACATGGTGCTATGCCGATGGGAAATTCGTTTATACAAGTCTTGAGGAGCTGACCGATTTTCTTGTCGGACATATGTCAAATGATAATTTCTCCCCGGAACAGGCGCGGGAGTATTTTAACAAGATGCTGCCAACGCTTAATCATTGGAAACAGACGGAGGATTGAGTTACAGTAAGACTGCGCAAAGGTGGGGATTATTCGCACTCGTATAGGACACGGTCTTGCACGAAAAATCTTCAAATTGTTTTTATTTTGTCAAATTCCGCAAAACGGCTGTACAAGCCGTTTTGCGCTGCGTTGTTCCGCCTCTGCACGCCTTTTGCACAAAATTTTTTCAAAAAACCCCTTGACAAATCCGAAAAGACGTGTTATAATGTAATAGTCACGAAGCGTGTCTGCGTTATCGCTTAAATGTGGCACGGAGCAAATGCTGGTGTAGCTCAGTTGGTAGAGCAGCTGATTTGTAATCAGCAGGTCAGGGGTTCGAGTCCGTTCACCAGCTCCACTTTGTTCGGATTTCGATCTGAACTTATATTAGGATGCGTTCCCGAGTGGCCAAAGGGGACAGACTGTAAATCTGTTGCGTTTTCGCTTCGGTGGTCCGAATCCACCCGCATCCACCAATATGATTTAGAAAGTGCACATTTCTGAAAAGAAATGTGCACTTTCTAAATCATAAGGTATATATAACATGAAACGGTCGCCGCCCCGTGAGTTATAAATGCCGGTAGTGTTTCCATCTATGCGCACATTGGCATAACCTCTCGTCACAGGCAGTGAAATCTGAGGGATTCGTGTCGGTCTTCTCCTTCCTGCTTCTGCGGTTGATGTGGCTGCTTTGTGTAGATGCCTCACAGCGGCTACTCGCAGAATGCGTAGGTCCCAGACGGCAGGAGATCATCTGTTGTTGCGTGATGGGATTCAATTTGTAAGGTAAATACTCAAGGCTCAAAGCAGCACAATAAAGACGTTCGTAAAAGCCATTCAGAAATTGCAGTTTCTGTCTGCCTTGTGGAGTGTTCAAGCACCCCGCTAGGTTGCGGGCTTTTTTATTTACCTTTTTCGTTATACCATATTTTGGAGGATTGTCAAGCCCCCTTTGAAGTTTTTTCAAAATTTTTCCTTTGGGGTTTTCGTGATATATGTAGCACAATCTCTTTTCAGGACTGAAAAAGAAAACTTGTTATAATTTAAGACAACTTTCAGGAGGTAAATTATGAGCATTTTTGGACGTAAGGAAATCGCACAACTTAAGAAAGAGCTTGAAACAAGTAATAAGAGGAATGAGGTCTTGCAATCAGAAGTTGCGGAATTTAAGGAGAAATACAGTCGATATTTTTCTGCTTTGAATCAATCTAACAAGGAGATTGAGAATTATAAATCGGAACTTTTGAAAGCTAATACAGAGGCTCATGATTACAAGAGAAAATATGCGGAACTTCTGGCTAACACTCCTGAATTTACGATTCCGGGGCAAATCTCGGCAGACGCAGCAGTTGAGGAATTAGCAAGACTGAAAGAAAAATGTGCGGATTATGAAAAAAGTTTGAACAATGTAAACCGTGAGAATGCGAAATACAGGCAGGATATATCCGTCCTTCGGGATAAGGTGAAGAAATTAGAAGACGATTATAATGACCTTTTTAATTCCATAGAATTCGATGACGAGTGCAGAAACAATTCCTCCAAAACTAAGGATCCCTTTTATGAGATTGTAAACGATGTACGAGACGAACCAAAACTGATGGCGTCAATATATCTGAGCAAAAAGGACTTTTTTTCGCCATATGAGTATAGAATGTATAATCTTTTGGAAAATATGATATACGATTTTCGTGATGAGTTTGGTGATTTGGCTGTATTTTCGAAGATGAGGTTGGCTGATATAGTCGGACTTTTTGAGCAAAATTATAATACAGGAGAGCGTTCTTTTTGTGATTGCATTGGAAAAAATCCAAACAAAAAAGGTGTTTGCGAATTGATAGATAGATTTATGTCCAATTTTAACAATAACGATTATAAAAGGGCTTTTCTATTTCCGTTACTTCGTTCACACATTGATTTTCTTATATGTGATCACAACGAAGGCAAATCCAATCCGATTTTAGCCATAGAGGTACACGGTTCGGAACACGATAGAAATTCGACCAATCCCGATTGGAAGCGTATACATAATGATAGCTTTAAGATATCACTGTTTAACCCTCAAAATAATGCAATGAAAATAAGGCTGTTGATAGTAAAAAACCAAGAGTTGAACAACGCAGAAAAATTGCGCAATAAAGTATATAAAGCAATTAAATTGTGCTTAGACTGTGAAAATATTATTGATTTTGTCAAGGGAAAAAAGTGGAATAATGTAATATATAATAATCCTAAACGTATTTATGTTAATAACGAAGAAATTTTACTTACTGATAGTCAAGCAGAGGCACTTGAATCAATGGGTGCAATTCTGTCAAAATCGAAAGGGAATATTAGGCATTACGAATACAAGGGAGTGAAGTATGTGGAATTGGGAGAAAATCCAGTAAGTTCCTCATTACTACATAACAAATTCGCGGATAAGCTGATGGAGGAGTTAGATAAGGCGGGGATTAAATATCAAGCGAAATGTGCGAAAGAAACCGTGATTTCTGTTGCGACGGCCGATAAGCAGTCGTTTGACACAATCAAAAAAGACCTTACCAACAGTTTGAACAACAAGGGCAAACAAACCCAAACCTAAACCTATGTCAAGTCAAATACTACATTCACGTGTCACCAGCGACACAATTTCCAGAAGATTCCCCGCTTTCACAAGAGGGGGAATCTTTTTATTTTCAGTCCTGAAATTTTGTGTGTCACGGGTGACACAAAAAATGCGGGGCAAACGCTCCGCTTTTTATACTTATGTATCACCGCTTGTGACGATTTTGATTCGGCGGATTGCGGTGAGGCGGATTCTGAGCATTCCGTTCGCGGCACTTCTTTCTTGCTTCATCAAGCTTCTGCGACAGGGTTTTGGGCGGATTGGCTGCTTGAATGAACTTCCTTTGTTCGTACATCTCCACTGTAAGTGCTGTGTTCTGCTTATGTAAAACCGCTATTTCATCGTCTTTCGCGTTGAGTTGTTCGTCTTTTTGGGCGAGCTGTTCATCACGTTCGGAAAGGGCTTGTTTCAATTCGGAAATCTCTCTTTTCGCGGATTTAAGCTCGCGGCGGCGATTTTCTACTCCCTCCTTGATTTTATCAGCCCAGTTGTTAATGAGATTCGCGAGGGCTTGTCCGAACGAGAAACGCGGGGCGGTGAGGACGGCCGTGTTTCCAATTCCATCGGGGAGCGCGGAAAATTTGACAATATTGATGTTGTTTTGTGTGCCGCGTGTAGATGTGTAATTTGGGTGTACATACAAATTCTCTGTTTGTTTTGTTTTAAGGTTTATTTTGTCTTCCGTCAAAATTTTATATGGTCGTTCCTGCCCTATGTACAATTCCACTCCGTCTTGGAAAGCTGAGAAAATTTTCAAATGAATAGATGTTTTATCCTTATTGTATCTGTCACAATACATAAAGAAATACATTTTTTCATTTGAATTACCTGTTGGAGTTGTGAGCAAATAATCGGCATTAATATCTACTTGTCTGTATTTCCCATCAGGTGTTTTAATGAGAGTATTTGGTTTCTTCCATTTGTAGAAATCCCCTTTATAGGCTTCGGACAAAATTGATTCTATATTCTTTAATCTCTCAATGCGATTATTAATTGTATAACACTGTTGCGATTGGGGATTAAACGTTTTATTAATCGGCGACTCCAGAATCTTTCTATCCTCGGTGGTAAAATCCGAATATTTTAACTTGCCGCTTAGTATACTCTCTAAAGCAGCACGTTTCAAACTGTTTTTATTTCTTACAAGCGTTTGGACTGTTGGAATATGGTCTAATCCGACAACATGTGTAAATTCTGCCGGATTGACCGATATTACAAAAGATAACGCTTTGTTATTTTTTCCAACTGTAATTTTGAAACAGAAGTTTGAAACATTCTTAAATGATTGGGCAACCTCCAGAAAAGTTTGATTATCCGACGAAAACCACCCCCAATTATCAAAAAAGCCTTGATTTCTCAAGGCTTTTTGGCATATTTTCTTTTCAGCATTTCCGCCTAGTAGGACTACGGTTCTTATGCAACCTCACAATAAGCTCCGCTTCGCCTTTGCCTACCCAAATTCGAAGTTTCATCACTTGCTCCCATCGCTACGACTGTTAAGTTTCGTCGTTGAGAGTCAGCTGCTTTCGCTGCCTGCATAACAGCTTTCACTGTTTCTAAGTATATTATATGCTACTTTTTTGCGTTTGTCAACCCCTTTTTCAAAATTTTCTTGAAATTTTTTTCCATTCTGAAAAAGAAAAATCTGCGCGGATACACATAGCACCATCTAGAAGATGATTTCCGTCGTGTTCTCCGGGAACTTCACCAGAGCGCACCTATACACGCATAAAATATCGCACCCCTTGTACAATCGGCGTTTGGAGTCGCTGATGTGATAATGCCCGCAGATGTTCAATCCCGGTTTGTTTTTCACGATGTATTTTGAAATGCCTTTAAGTCCGCAATGTGCGTTGTCAAGCCGTTCCATAGCGTGATACACGGTATCGTGAGAAATCAGAATATCCGCTTTTGGGCAGAGCTTTGCGGCGATAATACTCTCCCTCTGCGTGAGCATCGGATAATCACCGTTCTTGTATCGATGAGAGCCGCCGAATCCCGCGATGGTTACGCCGTTCACCGTGACGGACTTTCCGTCAAGATTTTGGATTCCGCAGCGGGACAATGTACTCGGCTCGTCGTGATTTCCCAGAACGCCGAATAACGGCTTTTGCACAAGCCGCTTAATGATTTTCAGTGCTGCGTCGGGAATATCTCCGAGCAGACAGCAGCAGTCATATTCCAACTCGCGGATAAGCTCAAGCTCGTCCACGCTCCAATCGTGCAGGTCGGCTATTGCAAGAATTATCATTTTTCTTCTCCTCCGTACAAATCGTGATTCACCCACGCTTGGTAATAGCTGCCGATTGTTTCCGGAGCGTTATACAGTGTGGTTATCAAATACGCGCGGATATTGCGCACATTGGTCTTGTTCTTTTTCAGCGCGGTCAGAACGTAATCAATATGCCCCTCGTCAAGCTTCAGAAATACGGACTTTACCAGTTCCTTTGGATACTCCTCACCGTTTGCGCGGATTGTCGGTTTCGTTGAGCAAATCACGTCCAACATTATCGAGAGAAGCTCATCAATTTGTGCTTTCTCACCGGAATTATTCGCGCATAAATCCTCGTAGGAAATATTTTCTTTCAGGATTGAAAAATAAAATTCTCGTTTGGATTGCGAATCAATCCCATCAATCACATCAGCCGAATCCTCGCGCGTATGCGCGATTGATGGATTGATTATCTCAGGATTATTATATTTAGATTTTATAAAGTGCTGCTCCGACGTTTCGGCGGAGCTTGCTCCTACCTTTTGTCGAACCTTGCTCCGCCCTTTTGTCGGAGCAATGGAAGAATGCGGGTTTGCGGGCATTTTTTCGCGATTTTCATCAATATTTTCGGACATTTCGGGATTAATTTCCTCGGCAATTTCCGTGTAATGGTCCTCACAATTTTCGGAATCACTTTCGGGCATAATTGTCCCCAATCCTTCTGACAGAAAATTAATCAAGTTCTGAGTTTCGGGATTCGGAGTGGTCGGACGCTTTTTCTCGTAACGCTCGGCAGCGGCGGGTTTAATCTCACGCATTTTCGCCTCTCCCGCAGCAATTAAATCCTGCAGCACAGTAACGTCCTCGACTATGTAAAAGCTCCGTTTTGCGGGCATTCCGCGCAGTTCTGAGCGAATCAATCCTGCGCTTACGAGATTATCCACAGCGCGTTTTTGCTGTTTTTCGGAGAGCGCGGTACTCTCGGCGAGGTCGGGAGCGGTGGAGTAGAACCACCCGTCCTCACGCATTCCGCGCTCGGAATAGTAGTAAAATTTCGAGATTAACGCGCCATAAATTACCGCCTCATTCAATCCCAGAGCGTGCGCCAACGGACGGTTTACCGTAACCGTGTTCGCGGGATTTACCAGTTGAAAAATCGCATTCATACTTTTGTCCTCCTTAGTTTTTGGGGATTATATCACATTCCCAACTGCAAAAAAATGAAATTCTTTGCAACAAAAAATCCCGAAATTAATCGGGATTCAAATTATTTTATCGGGAGCTTGCTTTTGCTGCTCCGGCTCTTGTTTCGATTTGTTTTCCTGCTCGTTTTGCGCCTTTAGAAGATTGTCGATGTAGTTGCCCTCGACAATTTCCTCGTATGCGCTGATGAGCGTTTTTACGCGAGCGAGCTTGAGCTGTTCCTCAATCAATTCCGATTTCAAATTCTGAACATACATTGGAATCAATTTCAAACGCCGCTCCAGATTTTCAATATCCTCCTCGGATTTAATTCCGTATTTCCCCGCCTTTTCACGAGCCGTCGAAATTTTCATCTGCGCCATCGTGTCCTTGGAATTTTTCAAGTCTGAAAATAAAAGTTTTATCTGCGCAATATCGGATTTCAATGTGGGAATTTCGGTATTAAGCCGATTAATTTCCGCATTTTTCTCCGAGATATTTTTCGTGAAATCCTCAGCGGCAGCGTAAATTTTATCGCGGGAATCCAAATTCAAGTCGTGCATTGTAAGCAACTGTTCCGAAAGAAAATTGATGTCGCGGTCGTTGTCAAACGTGTAAATCTTTTTCGGATTTGTTTTGCGCGGACTGTAACGCAGCGTGCGGATCTCGATGATTGTATGCGTAATTGTCGCGTAAAACGGTTGTTCGATTTCGGTTGATGTTTTAGATTTTGCCGCGACAGCTTTCGGGAATTTTTCTTTTTCGGTGATGCGTTTCTCCAGATTTTTCGGAGAATATTCTTCGCCGAGAGATTTCAAACGCACAAATCGCTGCGCCTTTGGCGACTTCACCGCGATGTATTTTGCGTCAGATTTTATTTCATAACCGAGCTTGGTTTTCAATTTTTGGAGCAAATCCGCGAGATTCTCCGAGGAATAAATCAAGCGGTCAATATCAAGCGCGATTTCCGCGCGGATTCCAATATTTTTCTGCGGAATAAATTTCGCCGCGACCGCCGCGCAAGTCTTTTGCGCGTATTCTTTGTATTCATCGACCTTCATATAATCACGGTGAATATTTTTATTGTCGCGGGAAAATCCGTGCTTTTTCAAAATTGCTTCAAGATGATCCTTTTCTTTTTCCGCCCAGATGGTTTGCTCATTTGCGGATCGGTTTACAGAATAAAATCCTTGTTCAAGCAATGCGCCCTTTAACGAAACGGCAGTCGACAATCCCTGTTTGTGACTGTGACAAATCGGAATGAAATCAATGTGAAGATGAGGCGTTGCCTCGTCCAGATGCATAACCGCATTGAAAACTTTCAGATTGGGATTTCTTTTTTCAAATTCCAGCATATACTCATCAAGCATTTCCTTTGCGGCTTCCTCATTAATTGTTCCAATGCCGCGGTTATCCTTGTCGCCGATTTGCACGATTATCTCACGAAAAAGTTTTTCCTTTTTTGATTTCATAATCTCGTGGAGATAGTCGGACTTTTTTCTGTCAGCGCGTTTCTGTTTCGCGTTATATCCCTCGACAGCCTTGTCAAAAAGCTCGTGATATTTATCAGCGAGATTTTCCTTTTTGTATGCAATATTCAATGAAATTCTATCGCAGTTAACGTTCTTTGCAATGAAGTCGCGGTTATTGTGTTCAACCACTCCATCGTCAATTCGGAACGAAAGTGAAACATTTTTTGAATTGCTCATCTTGTTACCTCCGTAAGATTTTGAAAATACTTTTTCGCGGAAATTGAAAAAATCCGTACAAAAATTGGATTCTTTTTCAGCATTGAAACGATTTCGCCGAAACCGATTTTCGCGGCATTTTCCAACACAAAATACAGGGGGTGCGCCAAAGTTGCTATACTCTATAGCAATCTTGGCAAAACTCCGTTTTGCTAAGATTTGCCATATCGCTAGGGACACCCTAGAACCCGTGGATTTTCTTGAAAAAATTTTCTCGTTTTCGCTTTCGCTTTTCGGGAAAATTTTTTCAAAAAAATCAAAAAACCTCGCCTAAAATATTTCACATTCTGTGAAAACTTTTTCGGATTTTTATTTCAAAAATATTTTCGATTCTCGAAAAATTTTTGAAAAAATCCGCGCTATCGCGGCGAGGTTTTTTGCCGACCTAGGGGCTTCGCCCCTAAAACCCTTTTTCAAATTACCGATGAGAATGCGTAGATTTTGGCGGCGATTTTTGCTGCGTTTGCGCTAAATTCCGTGTGGATTTTTGAAGCAGTTCATTGTAATCTTTAACATTGTTTTCCTCTAAAATTCTGCGGCACGGAATCAAATTATTTGTTTCCGTGAATTTAATTCCCTTCTCGTCATTGTCCACACACGAGTAAATTTTCATTCCGCTTTCTGCGATTTTTTTGAGCGAATTTTGTTTCAATCCTGCCATTGAAACCAACACGGAATTTTGAATTTTATCTTGATTCGCAAGCTGTTTGAAACTCAGCAAATCAATCGCGGATTCAAAAACATAACACTTTTGCGGGATTCCAATAGTCACGGCGAACACGCTTTCGCCGGTTCCCTCCGCAACTCCTTTGAAGCGTTTTTCGGAATTTGTGCCTTGAATTTCCGCGCCGACTATTTTTCCGTTCTCGTCACGGTGGACGAAAACCGCGTTTCCGCGCGTGTCTTGATACAGGAGTTTATCGCGCGCCAATTGCGAAACAATTTCGGAATTTATTCCGCGCGTTTTGCAAAGATACGCGAAAACTTTTTTCATATTATCCGCTTTTTCGGGCATAACCAATTCTTTTTTCTGTGCCGAAAAAGAATTGGTTTCGTGGCGCGGAGTGTGTGAAATTTCGCTGCCTGTCAATTCGCGGACGGCGGTTTTGAAATCCATTTCCAACATTTCCGTCAAGCAGTTTATCGCGTTGCTTCCGCCCTTGTTCGCGGAAAAACACGTCCACTGATTCGTATTGACATTGATGTAAAATCCGCCGAATCCCTTGACGTGCAGCTCGTCTTTTTTTAACTCGCAATCATACCCGTGCGTCTGAAAGTACTCCGCGAGGTTTGCACCGCGCGACGTTTCCACCTGCTCTTTCCATTCCATAAAATCAGTCCCTTCATAAAAAATGCCCCGACTTTTCATCGGGGCATTATAAAATTATCATCTGCCGCGTTTCGGCGGATTTGGTTTTTTCGGAGGAATTTCGCCATCGTGTCCGTTAAGATTTTCGCTATCGTCAATCGCGACTTCATCAACTTTCTCGATGTTGAGTTCCTTGTTCAACTTCTCCAGACGCGCGGATTTTTCGCGCAGCTCGTCTGCGTACTCGAACGGTGCGTCCTTGGTGCGTTCCGCTTCGGTGAGATTTCTTTGCGCGTACTCAAGCTCATTTTGCAGACTCGAAATTTTCTTGTCAATACCGATTTTCAGAATGTTTTCAAGCCGCGTTATATTTCCCATATCACTGTCGAGATTTGTTTCCGAATCGTAAGTCAGACCGTCATCTCGATGCAGAAAAAGATTTGGAGCAGCCGCAAAATTCACTGTCAGTGAGAGCTTAAATCCGCAGTATTCGCCGATTTCCGTATTGGTTTTAGACTTTCATAACTGCCATTATTTCACGCCTTAGAGCTTCTCCCGCTTTGGCGCGTTCGGTGTAGATTTTTCCGCCGATTTGCACGGAAAATTCACCGTCCGGCAGCACGTTTTTCTCTGCAGTCTCTTTGTCGGCTTTTGCTTTAGGCAGCGCGATTTCCGTAATCCTTTGAATGCTCGCGCTATATCCCGCGATTCTGTCTTGCAATTCGAATCTATGTTTTTGATGTTTGCTTTCAAGCAGCCGCAGCCGCGCAACATTATTATCCAATTCGATTTTCTCCTTGATTCGCGGGTCGCCGCTTGCGATAGCTTGCATCTCGGAATAATTCAGAACCATCTCGTCAACGTCGCTGCACGTTCTCACTGGGCAGAAGCTGCCTCCAAGAGTTTTCCCGGTCATAATCTGAGAAATAAATTTCTGCTTGTTGACGATGATGGACATCATATACGAATCGAACGTCTTTTCAGTCAGATAGTTGAACACCCGAACGCTTTTATTTTCGTTGCCGCGCCGGACAATTCGTCCTAAACGCTGCTCCAAATCTGTTGAACATACTTTACGGTACATCTGGATAATCGAGTGTATGACATCACAACAAAAAAGAACCCCGCCGATTTGTAATCGGCGGGGGTTCAAGCAAATACAGAAAGGCTGCGCAGAAAACTACGCAGCCTTTCTTGTCATATTCGTTGGGGTTTGAAATCAATGCAGAGGCAATGATATTAGAAAAAATACAAATTAGCCTAATAAAATTGGAGCTTGTTATTATGTTCCAAACGGACAAGCGACCATGCAAAGACCGCAAGCATTTTTTCTTCCATGTGTTTTAATATATAAACTTCTTTTTTCGTTACATAACCTATAATCTATTATATCACTTCTTAATGAATTGATATTCCATTGTACATCATGCAATGCTTTATATGGGCAAACATCAACACATTTATTGCAATTTTCAGGACAATTACTCTTTAAGATTTTGTTACCATAAACAAATTGTTCATTTATTAAGATTACAGATAGCCTTATTCTTGGTCCATATTTTTTTGTAATAACAACATCATTTTTTCCAATCCAACCTAATCCAACATTTACTGCCGCAAACTTGAAAGAAAAAGGAGCTATCAAATCTACCTCGTTGTTTTGCGCAACAGATGGAATATAATATTTCGCTTTATTTTCATCAAGCATTTTTGCAGTTGTGCTAAAATTTTTTCCAATACTTTTTTAGCATCTTGAATACCCTTTTCAAACTTTTCTTCAGAATATGTTTCAATTGTAAGTTGTTCCCCGTAAGGGACTGCAAATACTAAAGCAGATTTATATGTATTTGCATATTCACTGTATGCAATATTTGTTAATCCATAAATAACTTCCGGATATTCTAAAAATATATTGCGAATATTCTTTTCAACCATGTAAACCACCTCAAAAAACTTCCTATTTATCTGTGAGTTCTTCGATATACAAATTATACCACATTATCCGCTATTTGTCAAAAAATTTTGCAGATTTATTCCTAAAATTCACTATCAAATATCATTGCTGAGTTCCTCTCCAAGTCCTTCAAAGCGTCAACCGCCTGATTAAGCACAAGCTGATACATCGCGTTGCGGATCGAGCTTGTAATGCTGGCATCGGAGCTTGACGTGACCTCCGCGATATATTCATCAACCGTTCTATAGCGGTCTAAATAACGGCACACGGCATTCAGAAAACTTCCCTCGTATTTCCCCGAAAGCTTGTAATCGTCCTCTATATTGCTGTCGGCTTGTTCAAGCAGCAAGTTGATGATCCGCAGCCGATTGTTATTTTCTTTTATCGGACTTATAAGCATATGTACCGCTATGTCCGAAATTCCTAATTTGTCGCAAATGCTTTTTAATTTCGGCTCTTACGTCCGAGCGTTGTTGCCCCCGATAAGATAATCCGCTGAAACGTCCAAAACGTCTGCCGTTTCCCCCGCAACTATGATGTCGGGTACTCTGTTCTGGCTCTCGTAATACCCCACCGAGCTTTTGGAGAAACCGACCTTGTTCGCAAATTCCCCAATGGTAAGACCGCGCTCCAGCCGCAGTTCCTTTAATCTTTTAATGAAAATTTCTCGATAATAATCACGTGTCATAATTTCCCAAAGCGCAGAGCAGATTATAATCGTTATCATCGCTGAAAACGGAAGAATTTTCGCGGAAATTTACATCCCCGTACTGCTTGACAAAACTGTCGTACTGCTCGTTAAGCGCGGTCTGGAGCGTGGAAAGCTCCTCATCGGAGCAGCGGTTCTCTTGTGCGGTAATCACTCCGCGCTCCTCGGCGCGCTTTTCCTCGCGCCGCGACTTGACAATATCCCGCTGCAGACGCATTACCGCGCGGTCGAGCTGTTCTGCTAGCCCGGCTCGGGTTGCCAAATACGCTCCGGGAACTGGTTCGCAGGTTGCCTCTTGCCCGATTCTCCCGGACGTCATTTGCATTTTTCCGAGAATCATTTCGGGGTGGTCAACAAAATACTGATTCACGGAAATTCCCTCGGAAATTTCGGCAGTGTAGCACCAATCGGGATTTTCCACCGCCATTTTCTCGCGCTTTGCAGAAAAATAATATCGCTCGTGACTTCCGTTCCCGCGTTCGCGAACGCGTTATTCGGCAGACGAATCGCACCCACCAAATTCGCGCGTTTCGCCAGATATTCGCGCACCTTGGAATTGGCTTTATCAAGCGTTCCTTTGGACGGTTACAAACGCGACAATTCCTCCCGATGCAACCTTGTCGAGCGTTTTCGCAAAGAAGTAGTCGTGAATCAGAAAATGTTCCTTGTCGTAACGTTTATCCGCAACGGAATAATTTCCAAACGGCACATTTCCGACCGCGAGGTCGAAAAAATTGTCCGGAAAATCTGTGCTTTCAAAGCCGTTGATTTGGATTTCCGCGTTTGGGTAGAGCTGCTGCGCGATTCTCCCGGTTATGCTGTCAAGCTCCATGCCGAACAGCTTGCTGTCGCTCATTTTATCGGGAATGCAGCCGAAAAAGTTCCCGATTAGGACATTTCCCGACTTAAATCCCATATTCCCGACCGCCTTGTAAATCACGTTTATCACGGTCGTGGAGGTGTAATGCGCGTTCAGAGTGCTGCTGCGCGCCGCCGTGTATTCCTCGTCTGTCAGCAGCTCCTTCAGCTTCGAGAATCCCTTTGTCCACGCGGAGTTTTCGCTGTCAAACACCTGCGAAATTCCGCCCCAACCGACATACTGCGCAAGGATTTTCTGCTCGTCGGGAGTCGCAGTTCTACCCTCGGATTCAATGGATTTCAGCGTTTTTATCGCGTTAACGTTTGCGCGAAATTTTGCCTTTGCTCCACCCTCGATGGTGCTTTCGTCAGTAATCGTGAAGTTCCTGCTGATTTCGGGAAAGTCATCAGACCGCTCCATTGTGACGTTTTCGGAGGTTAATTGTTGCTCAACAATTTTCGGAACAGCCACCAGATACTCGCCCCCGTCCTTTGTCAAATGCTCTTTCCAATGCCCGAAAATGCTGCTCACGGACTGAATTGAATCCTTGTCTGCGTTCTCAAAATCAATCGAAAAATCACCGCCTATTTCAGTGATTATCCACACATTTCCGTCGTATCTTACATAGTCGCCGACCTGCAATTCATCAACACTTTTGGGATTTTCGGACGGCAGAAATTCCGGGGAAATCTCGGAGGATTTGCGCAGCGTGGGAGTTTGTTCCGCGTCAATAAGGTCGTGCATACGGTCGTAGTCCTCCTTGCTCATTCGGTTGGGGTCGTATGCGTAAGGGTCGAAATTCTCCTCCGGGGCGTAGGTATACTCATCATACGGGATTCCGTTTTCGTGCGCAAATTCCGCGCGCGAGGAATTTAGGAATGCCTCACGGATTTCTGCATTATAGTACAAAATTGTACTACGCGCGTCTACCGCCTTTGCCAATTCGGGATTTTCGATTTCGCACTCAATAGGAGCTTTTTGCAACGCTTCGCGAACGTTCTCGTTCTCGGCAGTCAGCTTGTAAACATAATCTTTCCAAGATTCATCTCTATAAAATCTGTTGCGTTTTCACTTCGGTGGTCCGAATCCACCCGCATCCATCAGCGCGGTATCCGCGCAGTCGATTCCCAATGAAACGCTCATTGGGAATTTTTTGTTTTCGCTGTAAGGTTGAAGCGATAATCTTATTTGTCGGCGAATCGCAGTTGAGGAAAAAGTCCTTGCTTTCGCAAGGGCTTTTTTGCTCAGCGCAAAGGCATTTGCGGCTCGCCTTTGTCGAACCGCGAATGCTCTTTGCCGGCGCACTTTTTCCTTTGCGAACCACTTCGCGAAACCTGAAAAACTGCGCGGAGTAGTTCCTCTCAAATAAGGTAACCCCCCCACTCCGGCGGGGAGGGTTTTTGTTTATCCCGAATAGCCCTCTTTATACCAAGTGCGCCATTTATCGGCAAAAGGCTCTTTTTCAACTTTACCCGATCTGTCAATATTTATGGAAGAAGGTTTTCCGGTGTAATTTTCATCGGCATAGACCAGATAAATATTAAAGGCGCGGTCTTCATTGAATTTCAGGGATTCCAAATACGCGTTCATAACCAACAGCATATCTCCGTCCTCGTCATAGTAAGCCTCAATGTATGAAAAAAACGGGATATATATGTTCTCCGTCATTTTGATATTTATCCCGCAGTCCTGCCAGTGCCGACACAAATTCCTCACCGATAATGTCCTTTTCCGACGGTGCGGACAATAGGCTGCCATTTTCGGCATTGAACTTGGCGATATACAGTCCGTCAATGTACAAACCCTTAAAATAAGACGTTATCTCATCAAAGCTCTCCCTGTTGGAATAATAGTAGTTTTCCACCATGCGATGTTTGGATTTAGCCTTGTCGAATGATATTTTCAACAATATAGCCGGAATAACCATTGTCAACAGAATCCATATACAAACCGAAATAAGAACCTTGTATCTTAATTTAACATTTGACATAAATTCCTCCGATATTCTTATTATATATTATACTTTCTCTATTCCTCACTGAAGAATGATTTCAAAGGAGTAGTCGTTCTGAATTGACTTCAAATGCTCCTGCTGTTCCAAAGTAAAGTTTGAAACAACAACCGTAAGGTGACATTTACCCTTAAACTTTTCGATTGTGGAATAGTCTTTCATATACACGTTGGTTCTGAATCCCCAACTTGATCGATCAAAGGAGAAAAACGATTTATCCGTAAATGAAAAGTAAAGAACATCGCCCAGGCGATATTGAGTGCTCTTTGTCGCTGTATTGCAAAAACAAACACAATCCAAAATATAATTTTCAGGATCTCCATGATAAGAAAAGTAATATCTTGTTGTTCCACATGTGCGGTCATCCACGGACTCTGCGGTGAACAAGCCGTCATACTCTCTCAATGCGTCGGCGAAGTATTCCTTCATATATTCAAATGCCTGTCAATTACCGGCTTCATTATGCATAGCTATAATACATACCGCTCCGCACCCCGCGCACGAAACGACATAACCAATCGCCGCAAATATTAACGATATAACGCACAAAACCACAACAATTGCTGTACGGACTTTAGACATCGGATTATTTTTCATACCAAAGCACCGCCCATTCTGTTACATATGTTATAGCTTTTATTTTACCGAATGTCAACATTTATGTTACCTCTGTTACCGAATTGTAAATTATTTGTAACCGTATTGTAACCTTTTTGATGTAATATCCCCGCGTGAAAAGCGTTATTTAGTATAGGAGCTTAAATTTTACCAATAGGGGAGGAATACATATGAAAAAACATTACATAATAATCGCTTTAGCTCTTGCCATATCGCTTACGGGCTGCAGGGAAAATAATGCCGCTCAAACTTTGGGAGCGTTAAACGAACACAACGCGGAATCCCTCGTTCAGCCAATAAAGCCCGAACCCGCAGAATCAACGGAATCCGAAGAACCCGTTGATTCTGCGAAAGGAGTGGATTCCGAGCCGATAACACCCGTACATATTGAGGACATTCACGATTGGGACGAAAATAACCGCCTTTACAATATTGACGGCATTTATGACAATGTGGAACGTTACGAATCCGAATTTGAAATGGTTGATGGTCGTAAAGTTCTTTGGAGTGGACTGAACGATCCTTTGGACGAGAAATACGACCCCAACGTTGCAGTGGAGTTTGCAAAAGCGCACTGGAATGACGGTCTGGACGTCTGCGCGCCGTTCGTTTCGCGCTGCCTGAAAGCGGGCGGGTTGTCCATCGGTTCGCACAGCTCCACGCTGCTGAGTATGCAGCTCCTGAACTCGGGTCTGGGTTTCGGGCAGTTTGTTCCCGTGAACAGTGACCGCACCGTAACTCTCCCGGACTATGCCGCTCCGGGTGATGTGGTTCAGGTCTATTGCCCCTACGAGGGAACAATGAATCATTCGCTGTTGTTTGTCGGCAATGACGAGGACGGGCATATGAAGGTGTGCTGTCACAATCTTGCGAACAGCGGAAAATACGCGTTTAAGGTGGACAGAAGATGTTATGACTGCTCCACTCCGATAACGCAGGTGTTCTTTTATCACTTTTACGGTGAGAACGAAGCGCTCCCGGACGGGATTTCCCAAGACACGATTCTGTTTGAGGATTCGGGCTATGTGATTCCGAACGAAACCTATGACCGCGAAAAGGCAGCCGCATACGCGCGTGAAAATCCGTATGACGGATTGGGGCAGCTCGGCGCTGAGCATTTGTGGGCGGCGATTTCCGAGGGAGGAATCAAAGAGGGATACCCGATTCAGACCGCCACATTTATGCAGCTTGTCAAGTCGCGGCTTGGCACAATGTATTCCGTGGACATAAACCCCGACCGAACGATTACGCTGCCGAAGTTCGTTCAAGGTGGCGACGTCTGTCTGCTCTATTGCCCCGGAGAGGGAATGATTTACAGCTCGTTTATCATCAAGGGTACGGACGAAAAAGGCAGAATGCTCGCGTATTCGTATGACAAGGTGAACGATGGCGCTATGCCGTTTCTCGTAGAGAGCGTCTGTCCGTCTGTTGTCTGCGATGGGAATATTACAAGGGCTATGATTTATCATTTTGACTAAGGAGGAAATATTATGAAATCAAGCAATACAATCAACATTTTAGGATTATCGGTAATTCTCGGAATGTCGTTTTTGGGGTGCGCGGACAAGAGCACCGAAAGCGCGGACAATCCGCAAAGCACTGCGGAAAACAGCTCTATAAATTTGTCGGTTTCCGAAGACTTTGAAAGTTCTGAAGATACCGAAAACTCCGAGCCGAAAATACCCGATGGAGAGCCGACAAATCTTATCGGGCTGGACGGGAAACCGATTTACACGGGCGAAATCAACACAAACATAACCGACCCGGAAATTATTGAGCGGCTTTCCGATGATATGTTTTACGAGCAGCCCATAAAGCCCAACGCGATGGTGGATTCGTTCCTGTTTTTCAAGCCCTCAACGGGAATTTCGTACAATATCTACGACAATCCCGAGATGTTCGGCGAGGAGGACGGTTTCAGGCATTTTATCGGTGAGAAACCCGAAAATCAGAATGAATGGCAGCGCGTTTACGTTGGCGATAAAATCTGCGGGCTTACCCTTAAAATCGCCGAAATGGGCTTAGTGAAAAGCGAAGCGGGCAATTACAGTCCAACCAATCGGTATTATTGCGAATTTGACGGAACGATTACCTTAACGGGGTATTTGTACGTCAACTCCCCCGCAGAGTGGTACGGTATGCCCGGTGGGGAAATGACGCTGTATTTCTGCGAGGGAGCGATTCCGATGATTCCAAGCTCGGCAGTGGAAAATATTCCGCCCGAGGAACAGGGATTTACGGATAGCATCATTTTCAATCACGTTGATTTTATGGGGACTTCCGAGATTACAAGTCTGGCTCTTGATGAAACGATTGACGAAACCACCGCAGATATGTCGGGAATTTCCCGCGGCGATGTGGTAAAGGTCAAGGCGACCTTAAGCAATTTCAAGTACTATGTCAGACCCGATATTACAACATACACAGCGCACCTTGAAAATATCGAAATGATTTCCGATGTAATTGAGAATGGTTAAGGGGGTTTGTTTATGAAGAGATTTGCATCAATTATTGTCACGACGATTTTTATCGCGGGACTGGCGGGGTGCAATAAGTCCGCAGATTCGGGTGATTCTTCGGATACAGTGTCCGAATCGGTATTTGTCGGAGAAGTCATCTATAACGGCTCGACTACCGCAGAAACGTTCCTTACGGGGCTTGACGGCAAGGCGATAACAGCAGCGGAAATCACGCGGCTTGCCGTCAAGGATTCCAAGATGGACGGAGTTCTTGATCAAATCAGCTTTGAACGCGCCGAATGTGACGGGTTCGCCTATGCATTCAAGCCGAGTGTCTATTTTGACAAATCCGCGAACTCAGAGATGTTCAACGAAGATGTGTTTATCGGAGAAGGTGTCAATTCAACGGAGTTTACACGCGTCAATGTCGGGGACAAATTCGGCGGATTAACCGTTAAATCCGCGCGGACGGTATTCAGCGCGGTTAATATGAACGATGAATCATATTACGAGGGCAGCGAAATAGAGTTTGAGGGAGAAATCACACTCACAGGTGTTATGCATATTCCACAGGTGGACGATAAGTATCAAAATGTGTATCTTGATATGGAGTTCTCGCCCGACAGCACGACAAAGTTTCCTCTTTCGGTAATTTTTTTTGCCACAGACGGAAAAATCACGCGCTCCACGTATTGTAGGGGTGGGTATTATACCGATATTCCCACAATTTATCTCGGAAAGTTCTCAGACTATGATATCAACTTTGACGGAATCTCCCAAGGAGAATCCCAAGCCGCCGAGATAACTGTGGATAATGTGAAGATGGTCTGCGGAATACAAGGCGACTGTGGTCATGTCACTGCGGATTTGGTTAGTGTGAAAAAACTGTAAATACAAAAAATCTCCCCGAAGAGATTCGGGGAGATTCGTTTTATCTGTTATCTGTACAGATCCTGCGCCTTGTAGCTTGTATGCAGAATCTCGTGCGCCTTGTGTGAGTTCGGCTCGCCGAGGAACTCCTTGTACAGAGCCTGAACATCGGGGTTCTCGTGCGACCGCCGCAAGGTCTTGCTCTCGTCAATGCCGTACAGAACCTTTGCGCGGTCTGCGCGTATATCCGTGAAGTTGCGCACGGACGCGGGCTGGATAATCTGTCCTCCGCCGTTTACGCAGCCGCCGGGACAAGCCATAATCTCGATGAAGTCGTAGCTTGCTTCGCCCGCCTTAATGCGTTTGAGCAGAGCCTTTGCGTTCGCAAGACCGCTTGCAACCGCCACACGAACTTTCTTGCCCGCAACATCGTACTCGGCTTCCTTGATGCCCTCAACACCGCGAACCTCCTTGAACTCAATGGGGGAATCGTTATTTTCGCCCGTGAGCTTCCATACTGCAGTACGCAGAGCGGCTTCCATAACACCGCCGGTCGCGCCGAATATAACCGCCGCGCCTGTGCCCTCGCCAAGCGGAGAATCGGGCTGCTCGTCAGGAAGGTCATTGAACATAATGCCCTCTTTCTTGATGAGTCGAGCCAGCTCGCGCGTGGTAATCGTGATGTCCACATCGGGGATTCCCGCCGCCGACTGATCCTCGCGGTTGATTTCATATTTCTTCGCGGTACACGGCATTACCGATACGGAAACAATATCCTCGGGGTTCTTGCCGAGCTTCTGCGCGTAATAGGTCTTTACGATCGCGCCGAACATCTGCTGCGGCGACTTGCAGGTAGACAGATTCGGGATAAACTCGGGGAAGTAGTTCTCGCAGTAGCGAATCCAACCCGGCGAACAAGAGGTGATCATCGGCAGTGTTCCGCCGTTCTGAACGCGTCCGAGGAACTCGTGCGCCTCTTCCATAATCGTCAGATCCGCCGAGAAATTGGTATCGAATACCTTATCGAATCCCAATCTGCGCAGTGCGGCAATCATCTTGCCCTCTACGTTAGTTCCAACGGGGTAGCCGAACGCTTCACCCAAAGAAGCGCGGACTGCGGGCGCGGGCTGAACAACCACGATCTTTTCGGGGTCTGCAATCGCGTCCATAACCTTGTCGGTATCGTCCTTTTCGTGCAGTGCGCCTGTTGGGCACGCGGTGATGCACTGTCCGCACGATACGCACGCGGTATCCGCGAGGTTCATATCAAATGCCGAGGCAATCTGGGTTGCGAATCCGCGCTCGTTCGCGCCGATAACGCCGATTCCCTGAGTTACCGCGCAAGCGGCCACACAACGGCGGCAGAGGATACATTTCGAGTTGTCGCGAACCATATGCGCTGCAGAGTCGTCAATATCCACTGCGGGATTCTCGCCCAGGAACTTGTTCTCATCGATTCCATACTCGTAGCACAGTTCCTGAAGCTCACAGCTTCCGCTGCGGACGCAGGACAGGCACTCGCGCTTGTGATTCGAGATGATAAGCTCCAATGTTGTCTTGCGGCTTTCAATTACCTTGGGGGAATTGGTGATGATCTCCATTCCCTCGTTTACGGGGTATACGCAGGACGCAACCAGAGATCTCGCTCCTTTAACCTCAACCACGCAGATTCGGCACGCGCCGATTGCGTTGATGTCTTTTAAGTAACACAGCGTCGGGATTTTGATTCCCGCAAGACGAGCAGCCTCCAGAATCGTGCTGCCCTCGGGAACGGAATAATCCCTGCCGTTAATCTTTATATTAACCATAATAGTTTACTCCTTATTTTAATGGCAAATTCAAAAACACGCTCTTGAAATGCTGCGCAGCGGCATTTCAAGACCGTTCGCTGAGCGACACGTTACACCGCTTCGCGTTTTGAATTTGCATTTCACCCCTAAGACTTGACGTGAGTTATAGAGTGCTTAGCTCTTGCTGATCGCGCCGAACTTACAATTAGACGCGCAGACGCCGCACTTGATACACTTGTTGGTGTCAATTTTGAACGGGGATTTGATTTCGCCGCTGATAGCTCCAACGGGGCACTTCTTTGCACACAGCGAACAGCCCTTGCAGAGCGCGGGATCGATCTTGTATGCCAACAGGCTCTTGCAGACGCCTGCGGGACAGCGCTTGTCCTTAACGTGCGCCACATACTCATCTCTGAAATATCTCAGCGTGGACAAAACGGGGTTGGGTGCGGTCTGTCCGAGTCCGCACAGAGCGTTGTCCTTTATGTAGTAGCAGAGCTTTTCGAGCTTGTCGAGATCCTCCATTGTCGCCTTGCCCTCGGTGATTTTCGTGAGTATCTCGTACATTCTCTTTGTGCCGATTCGACAAGGAGTACACTTTCCGCAGCTCTCGTCAACGGTAAATTCGAGGAAGAACTTGGCAATGTCTACCATACAGTTGTCCTCGTCCATTACGATAAGTCCGCCCGAACCCATCATAGAGCCAATGGAAATCAAGTTGTCGTAGTCAATCGGAATATCCAGATGCTGAGGAGGAATACAGCCGCCGGATGGTCCGCCCGTCTGAGCTGCCTTAAACTTCTTTCCGTTCGGGATTCCGCCGCCGATGTCCTCAATAACCGTGCGGAGGGTCGTTCCCATCGGAACCTCAACAAGTCCCGTGTTGTGGATCTTACCGCCCAACGCGAATACCTTTGTACCCTTAGATTTCTCCGTACCCATTGACGCGAACCACTCTGGTCCCTTCAGGATAATCTGGCACACGTTCGCGTAGGTTTCAACGTTGTTCAGAATCGTGGGCTTCGCGAACAGACCCTTAACAGCCGGGAACGGCGGACGGCATCTCGGCTCGCCGCGGTTGCCCTCGATAGAGGTCATCAGCGCGGTTTCCTCGCCGCAGACGAACGCGCCCGCGCCAAGTCTGAGCCCCAGACGGAAACTGAATCCCGTGCCGAAGATGTTATCTCCGAGCATTCCTGCCTCTTCAGCCTGCTTGATAGCGATTTCCAGACGCTCAACGGCAATCGGATACTCCGCTCTTACATAGATATATCCTTGGTTCGCGCCGATTGCGTAACCCGCGATAGCCATTGCCTCGATTACGGAATGGGGGTCGCCCTCCAAAACGGAGCGGTCCATAAACGCGCCGGGGTCGCCCTCGTCCGCGTTGCAGCAAACATACTTCTGCTCGTTTTGCGAAGCCTTGGCAAACTGCCACTTGCGCCCGGTGGGGAATCCCGCGCCGCCGCGTCCGCGCAGTCCCGACTTCAGCAGGACATCGATTACATCGTCCTGCGACATTGATGTCAGAACCTTATTCAGTGCCTGATAGCCGTCACGCGCGATGTACTCCTCGATGTGCTCCGGGGAGATAAGTCCGCAGTTGCGCAGCGCAACACGGTGCTGGTGCGCGTAGAACGATGTATCGTTCAGCGACTTGATTGTGTCACCGTCAACGGTTTCCGCATAGAGGTACTTCTTTACGGGAATACCGTTCTTGAGGTGCGATTCCACGATTTCGGGAATGTGTGCCAGCTCTGTCTTGGAGTAGAATGTACCCTCGGGATACACGATCATAATCGGACCGAGCGCACACAGACCAAAGCAGCCCGTCTTTATGATATTTACCTTGCCCTCTAAGCCCTGAAGCTTGATTTCCTCTTCGAGTTTCTCTATGATTTTCATAGATCCGCTGGAGGTACAGCCCGTACCGCCGCAGACCAGAACGTCCTTAACGCCGTTATCCTTGCCCTCGACGCGGACGTTTACGACCTCCGCCGCCTTGGACTTAATGGCATTAAGCTCATCTAAATTTCTAATTTTATCCATATAACGATATCCTTCCTATGTAATCAGTATCAATTATACTTCTCGAGTATCTTGTCCACATCGTCAACAGTAAGGCGTCCGTAAACGTCCTCGTTGACTGTCAGCACGGGAGCAAGTCCGCACGCGCCGATACAGCGGCAAGCGTCCAGTGAGAACTTCCCGTCGGGGGTGATCTCGCCGCTGCCTATGCCCAGCTTTTCCTGCAGCTTGTTGAAAATATCGCCCGAACCTTTTACATAGCAAGCCGTGCCAAGGCACACGGAAATCTTGTACTGCCCCTTGGGGTTGATGGAGAACTGCGCGTAGAACGTTACTACTCCATACACCTTTTCAAGCGGTATCTCCATTGCGTCCGCTATCATCGTCTGCACCTCAATGGGGAGGTAGCCGTAAATCTCCTGAGCTTTCTGGAGTATCGGCATCAGCGCGCCGGGGTCGTCCTTGTGCTCCGCGATAACCGCGCGCAGCCGCTCCTCTTGCTCGGCAGTTCCCGAAAACGGAACCGCGCTCTTCTTAAAAGCCATGTGGTATAGCCTCCTTATTTTTATTTGCAATTCCCGCGCCACCGGCGGGAATCTACAATCTGTATATCGTTTTATACTATTTATGCCAAACCCGATATATCACTATGTATTATACCACATATTCGACAAAAAATCTATATCTATCCCCGATTTTGTGAATTTTTTCATTGTAGAATTTACATCGCATTTATTGTGCAAATTGCACAAAAGGCGCTTGATGTCAAGAAAATATTGGTATAAGTTAGCTAAAACTAACTTCTTTTCGATAAAACAAAAAAACTAATAAATTCCTCTTGACAAACGGAATCCGATGTGCTATAATTTATTTAACGGGGGCACAAACATATAAACCCCTAGTAAAAATTTTTTCTATACAGGAGGATTTTGGGAAATGAAATCAAAAAAACAAGCAATTTTTGCCGCTGTGATGTCATCGATCATTGCGGTGAACTCCTTTGGTGTATCGGCGTTTGCAGTCGAGCCTGAAGACTGTGAGCACACACTTACTAAGACTGAAGCAAAAACGGCAACTTGCAAGGAAGATGGAACTAATGCATATTGGACTTGCACCACTGCCGATGGCTGTGGTAAAGTTTTCTCTGATGAGGAGGCAACAAATGAAACCACTGTTGAGGACATGAAAATTGCTAAAGAAACTGTGGCTCACACAAAGGGAACCAAGGTTGAGGCTAAAGATTCTAATTGCACAGAAACCGGTAATGTAGAGTATTGGCCTTGCACAGTATGCGAAAAGAAATTTTCTGATGAAGCTATGACAACAGTAATAGCGGATGCGGATGTAACGGTGGCTATAAATGCAAACGCGCATGTATACAGCGCAGAAAAGGTTGCGGAAGTAGCTGCTACTTGCACTGCCGATGGTACAAAAGCACACTATACATGCACAAAATGCTCCAAGAAGTTTTTGGAGAAAAACGGTACTGAAGCCACAGCTACTGACCTCAAAATTGCTGCAACCGGTCATACATATGCTGATACTTGGACCAGTGATGAAACCAACCACTGGCATGCAGCAACCTGCTCTCATACAGATCAGAAAGATGGCAATGCAGCACACACTTGGGTTGCCGGTTCAGCTAGTGACAAGAAAAAGTGCTCTGTATGTGAAAAGGAAGTAACAGTTACACTTTCTGATGCTGAGTGTACTCACACTCGTGTTAAGCATGATGCAGTAGATGCGACTTCTTGCCAAGCTGGCGGCACTATCGAGTACTGGACTTGCGAAGATGCTGGCTGCTCTGGCAAAAAGTTTGACGCAGCAACCGGCGGACACGAGATTGATATTATTGATACTGCACCTTTGGCTCACAATTTTGGCGAGTGGACAGTTAAAACACCGGCAACAACAGAAGCTGCCGGCGTAGAAGAGCGCGCATGCACATACGAGGGATGCACTGAAAAGGAAACTCGTGCAATTGCTCAACTGACACCCACACCCACTCCTACACCTACTCCCACCCCCACACCTACTCCTACACCCGATCCCGATCCGACTCCCGCTCCCGTACCCACCGAGGCGGTAAAGGTTGAGGTTGAGGAAAAGGAAATCACCGAGGACAACAACGCTATTAAGGAAGATGTTACCGTAGCAGTTGAGCCCGGCAAACCCGCAACCGATGAAGAAACAGGAGTTTCCGTAACCGTATCCGAGACCGATACAGCAGCAAAGGAAACAACCCTTAAGGTTGAAGCTCCGACTTCCACCACAGATATTGCAACTTGGGCAGAGGAAGTTCTTACAAACGTTGAAAGCGCAAAGGCTGCAGACGTTAAGAAGTCCGTTGAAGAGGCTATCAATGCTGTTGCCGACGGAAAGGGCTTCGCACTGAATTTCACACTTGTTAACAGCGATAACGAGTCTGTTCAGCCCGACAAAACGGTTCAGATTACCATTCCTGTTCCCGAAGCATACAAGACCGCTGAGAAGCTGTATGTTTACCACATCACCGAGCGCGGCGCGGTTGAGGTTCTCTCGAAGATGGTTGACGGCAATGTCGTAATCAACGCAGGCAGCTTCAGCCCCTACATCATCACCACCGAGAAGCTCGCTAATGTAAAGACCTACGATACCGGCGATGCAGACCTTGATGAAAGGTTGAGCGCAAGAGACGCAACAGCAGTTCTGAAGCACTGTGTAGAAATCGCGATCCTTAAGGATGAGGGATTGTTCTACGCGGATATGAACGGCGATGGCGTTGTCAGCGCTGCGGACGCTACTCTGATTCTCAAGAATCTTGTTGAAACCGCATAAAATCCACGCATAAACAAATTTCGCTCCCCGGAGAGGGGAGCGATTTTTTATACCAAATTTGTTATTTTCTCTTTCTCGCCGCGACAACGATTGCCGCGCCCGTCAGAACCAGCGGGACAATCGTGATTGCCGCGCCCGTAGCGGGGCTGCCTGTTGTGCCGCCGGAATTTCCGCTGTTTACAGCAGAGCTGTTGCCGGAGGTGGTGCTGCTTGTTGTGGGGGTGCTCGAAGTGCTGCTTGTGGAAGTGCCCTCAGTTACAAGTCCTGTTACGGGAATGGGGTCGACCGCTCCGGGATAATCCGCGTGTTCGGAAATCGCAAACCGCACGTTTTCACCCGTTTTCGCGATGACTTTATATGTGAATGTCGCGACAACGCTGTCCTTAGCGTAAGAATCGCCGGTGAATGTCGCCGCGCCGCTTTCCGCGGTAAATTCTCCGCCCTCAACATTGGAGCTTACAAACTCCAGACCCTCGGTTTTGACCATAAATCCACCTCTTGTAATGCCGCTTTGCGTAACCTTTACGGAGAATGTCACGTTCGCGCCGTTTACGTAGTCGCCGGCAGTCTTGGCGGCGGTGAGGTACGTTCCCTGAACAGACTCCTCAGCATTCGAGGGATCCGCCGATTCTGCGAATGCCGCCGATGTAAGCGACATAGCCGCAAGTACCATTCCAATGGAAATTGCCTTTTTCATTCTGAATCACTCCTATAATAAAATCCCGATGTAAAGTTTCACATCGGGATTATTATTACCTGAAATATACGATTTAACCGGGGATTGGAAAAAATCTTTACGCGCGCTCAACCAAGGTCTTGAGGATTTCGGTGGCATCTTGGGCATTGATGCGGTCATCGCCGTTTACGTTGGCATTTATGTAACTCTGACCGCTCAGGGTTATTTCTCCTACGGAATACTTCAAAATTAGAGTAGCGTCGGCAGCGTTAACCTTTCCGTCAAGATTCACATCGCCCCTTTTCCAAGTAGTTTCGGGAATTAATTCGGGGGTCGAGCCGGACG
>CAMWMN010000012.1 GCA_947175385.1 uncultured Clostridia bacterium
GGCTCTACGCCGAACAACTGAACCGCCATAGGCCGTTCGCAATCCGTTACGGTAGGCAGCTCGGCGGTTCTTCGGTCGGAGTAACACAAACCCTTGCAGCTCGTCATTTCCCCGACACAGTATGCCGCACCGAATCCTTTTGCGACAGTTCTGTAAGCATGATCGGCAACGCTTGCCATCGGCGCAAGTGCAGCGGTTTTCTCAATTTTTACACCGCCGATTTCAACAAAATCCATATTTTGACATATTCCTTGTAGCTTATTTTTTCAGCAAAATGCATTCAATCTCACTTATTATAACATAATTTTATTTTTTTTTCAAGTAGGGTGTTGAATTTTTTTGCGGAATATGATAAAATAGAGTTTAGATATTCAATTTTACATATACACAAGATTGAGGGAAAATATGGAAAATACAAAAATTATAAAAAAAGGCAACAGAATTGGACTTCTGGACGAACTTCGCGGTTTGGCAATTTTATGTATGGTCATGTATCATACGATGTTTTTACTTGGTATGTTCGGAGTGAATATCCCGCTGATGAGTTCCAGTGCGATGAATATCACAAGGGACATCTTCGCGGGAATGTTCATCTTCATTTCAGGGTGTATGTGCAGGTTTTCGCACAACAATCTCAAGCGCGGAGCGATTTGTTTCTTCTGCGGAATGATAATCACATTCGTTGTGCCGTTCTTTGCGGACGCAATAATCGTTTTTGGAATTTTACATTTTATGGGAATTTCGATGTTGATTTACGGGTTGTGCGGCACGGTATTTGAAAAGTTGCCCGCGTTGGTCGGAATCATCATCTGCGCTCTCCTGGCAGTCTGCACATGGAGTATTGATATGGGATATTTTGGCATTCCGGGAGCGTTCCAAATTAAGATTTCAGATGCGGCTTACAACGCAGGAGTACTGTTTCCGTTTGGAATATATAATTCAAACTTTCAATCGTGGGATTACTTCCCACTGCTGCCGTGGTTTTTCGTGTTCATCGGCGGGAGCTATTTCGGCGAGTGGGCAAAAAACGGCTCTCTGCCGAAGTTCTTCTATCCTGTCCATATCAAGTGGCTTGCTGCAGTGGGTCGGCATACCATCTGGATTTATCTTCTTCACATTCCGATTATCTTCCTTATTCTGAACATTATCTTCTGAAACGCGATATTTCCCCAAATTATCACATAAAGTCCATAAATTAATACTTGCAAATCCGAAAGAAATAATGTATAATTGAATAAGCAGTTTGAAAACCGCTTTATTTCCGTACAGAAAGGATTAAACCTATGAAAAATACAATGACTCTTCCCGCCGTCACACTTAGAGGACTGGTCGTTTTTCCGACTATGCTTCTGCATTTTGATGTCGGCAGAGAGAAATCCGTGAACGCGATTCGCGCGGCTTCAAAGGGCGATGGACTTGTCTTTCTCGTTACTCAGAAAGACCCCGCAATTGAAAGTCCCGCCGAGGACGAAGTATACGATATTGGCGTAGTCGGCTCCGTCAAGCAGATGCTGACCACTCCCGACGGCTCTACAAGGGTTCTGGTGGAAGGACTTTACCGCGCGAAAGCGGTGAATTTCATAAACGGCAAGGACTACATAAAATTTGAAGTCAAGCGCTGCACCGAGCGTCGCCAAAAAATTGATGAAACGGTTGAGCAAGCGGCCCACAGAACGCTTCTGCGCGCGTTTGAGAGCTATGCGAGGGTTACCCCCAAAATGCCCGAGGAGCTGTACAACAGCATTGTTACCGAAAAACAGCTTGATCGCCTTTATAATAAGATAGTGTGCAATATTATCCTTAAGACCGATGATAAACAGCGGCTGTTGGAAATTAGCGGGCTTATTGACCGCGTTAAAGAGCTTTGCTCGATGATTGTGAGCGAAGTGGAAATAATTGTCACCGAGCTTGAGATCGACGAGGACGTTCACGAGAGGATAGACAAGAATCAGCGTGAATATTTCCTGCGCGAACAGATGCGCTCCATTTCCCGAGAACTGGGAGAGGACGAGGACGTTCCTCGGGAGAGCGAGGAATACATAGTGAAAATCCGCGCTTTGAATCTTCCCAAAGACTCCGAGGATAAGCTGATTCACGAGGCGCAGAAACTGGCGAGAATGTCCGGCTCTTCTCAGGAAACAGCCGTTCTGCGCACTTATCTGGACGCGGTGTTGGCGATTCCGTTCAATACACGCACTAAGGATAAGCTGAACATCAATGCGGCGCAAAAGAAACTGGACAGCGACCATTACGGTCTGAAAAAGGTCAAGGAGCGCATTCTGGAAACGCTGTCGGTACGTGCGCTTGCGCCCGATGTCAAGGGGCAGATCATCTGCCTGTACGGTCCTCCGGGAGTGGGAAAAACCTCCATCGGACGTTCGATTGCGGAAACGCTCGGACGAAAGTACGCGCGAATCTCGCTGGGCGGCGTGCGTGACGAGGCTGAAATCCGCGGTCACCGCAAGACCTATGTCGGAGCGATGTCGGGGCGCATTATCAAGGCACTGACGCAGGCAAAGAGCATAAATCCCGTGATTCTGCTGGACGAGATAGACAAGATGGGCAGCGATATCAAAGGCGACCCCGCCTCGGCAATGCTGGAGGTGCTCGATTCAGAACAGAACAACGCGTTTGTCGACCACTACATTGAAATCCCCGTGGATTTGAGCGATGTACTGTTCATCACCACTGCAAACAGCCTGGATACGATTCCCGCTCCGCTGTTAGACAGAATGGAAGTCATCGAGTTGTCAAGCTACACGCGCGAGGAGAAGTTTAATATTGCCAAAAAGCACCTTATTCCAAAGCAGATAAAGAACCACGGCGAATCCGCGCAGACGCTGAAGATCTCCGACAAGGCGATTTACTCGATTATCGACTCCTACACTCGTGAGGCGGGAGTCCGCAAGTTGGAGCGCAAAATCGGCGAAATCTGCCGCAAGACCGCTCGAAAGCTGATTGAGGGCGAGAAGTCCGTAAAGATTACGGACAAAAATATCACGGAGTTTTTAGGTGTTAAGAAATACCAGCCCGAAAAACTTGCGGACAAAGACGAGATCGGCTTGGTAAACGGTCTGGCTTGGACCTCCGTAGGAGGCACTATGCTGCCGCTTGAGGTTATCGTTCTTGACGGCGACGGCAAGGCGGAGTTTACAGGCTCTTTGGGCGATGTGATGAAGGAATCCGCGAAGATCGCCGTATCGCTGACTCGCTCAATAGCGGAAAAGTACGGAATTGACCCCGATTTCCACAAGGATAAGGATATTCATGTAAACGCGCCCGAAGGCGCTGTTCCCAAGGACGGTCCGTCCGCGGGTGTTACGCTGACAACGGCGCTTGTGTCCGCGCTGTCGGGAATCCCCGTGCGGCGTGATGTGGCAATGACAGGCGAGATCACTCTGCGCGGAAAAGTTCTGCCTATCGGCGGACTTAAAGAAAAGACAATGGCGGCTTACCGCGCGGGAATCACAACGGTTTGCATTCCCAAGGACAACGAGCCTGATTTGGAGGAGATTGACGACAAGGTTCGCGAGAATATCAGATTCGTGATTTGCGAGGACATTGAAACGGTTCTGGAAACCGCGCTTGTCCGCGAGAGTGTTCCGCGCCGCAAGAAACCGTCTCCCGCGCCGAAAAGCAAGGTTATCCCTCCCGTTTCGGAGATTAAAAAACCCGTTCTGAACGTATGATTTGGGGCGCGGTTTTCGGGGATATCATCGGCTCTTACTACGAGGTTCACTGCACGAAAAATTATGGTTTTGAGTTTCATAGGGAGTCGACATTCACGGACGATACAGTTATGACGGCGGCGGTTTGTAAAGCAATCACGCTTGACAGCCGCCCCGTTTCATTGTTTAAGCTAAACTCGCGTGCGCTTGAATATGCCGTGCAGTACAAACAGTTTTACGCGAATTATCCGAACGCAGGTTATGGGCAGATGTTCTCCGATTGGGCAAGAGAACGTAACTTTTCCAAACGGAGGAGTTACGGAAACGGTGCGGCAATGCGCGTTGTACCAATAGGGTTCGCGTATGATACGTTGAAACAGACGCTTTTACAAGCGAAAGTAAGCTGTCTGTACACTCACAATTCCCATGAAGCAACAACCAGCGCAAAGGCTGTCGCGGCAGCGGTGTGGCTCGCGCATCATGGCAAGTCCAAGGACGAGATAAAAGAATATATCGAGCGACGTTTTCTCTATGACTTGTCTGTACCAATAGCAGAGATACGCGAAAAGTTTGTGTTTGACAGCCGCGCGGGATATTCCGTTCCATCGTCAATTGCGGCTTTTTTGCAGTCGGAGGACTACGAAAGCGCGGTACGAAACGCTGTTTCACTTGGCGGCGACGCGGATACCATGGCTTGCATTGCGGGAGGAATTGCCGACGCGTTTTATCGAGAAATTCCGCAGAATATACGGGATTTCTGCGTATTAAGACTTGACGGGACAATTAAGAGGGTTATAAATGAGTTTAACGAAAGTTTCAAATGAAACGGAGGCGGAGATAGCGCAGTTCTTCCAAAAGCGCGTCAGGGAGCGGATTATCTACGAGCTTTCCTCCAAAAAGCGCGCGGAGGTTTTTAACAAGCTCGCGCACACCGCCGAGGACTACATCGATTGTCGGCTGATAGTTGAGAAAAATCCGCGCCCGTTTGAGCCGACTGAACTTAAAAAGCGTCTCGGAAAAACGGTTTATGTTATGGCATATAACTCAGATTCGGACGGCGGTTTTGCAGAGCTTGACGCGGCATTGAACGAGCTTTGGAGCTGCGGCGTGCCGTATATGCTTTACGGAAACGGTTTGCTTTATCTGGAAACGGAATATGACTTCTCCGTTCACATGGCTTACTTATTAATGAGGTGACAATATGATGAATTACAACAACGCAAAATTCTTCACTTCCTACGGGAAATTCGAACAGATTCCTCCCTCAAGCCGCACGGAAATCGCGTTCTTGGGGCGGTCGAACGTTGGCAAATCCTCGCTGATAAACAAGATTTTCAACAGAAAATCGCTTGCGCGTGTGTCGGCTGTTCCGGGAAAGACGGCGACTATCAATTTCTACGAACTGGGAAATATTTACATCGTAGATTTGCCTGGGTACGGATACGCAAAAGTCGCCAAAAGCGAAAAGCAAAGTTGGAATCGGCTTATCGGCGGGTATCTCTCGGCGGAGCGTGAGCTTGCGTTGGTGTTCCAGTTGATTGATTTTCGTCACTCCCCTACCGCGGACGATATTTCGATGATAAACTACTTGATTGACGGTGAATTTCCGTTTGCGGTGGTGCTCACAAAGGCAGATAAGCTGTCCAAAAATCAGCGCGCCAAGCGTCGCGAAGCGTTGAAGAAAGAACTGCCGTGCGCCGAGGATTTGACGATTATCGAATTTTCCGCGCAAACGGGCGAGGGTGTGGAGGAAATCCGCGCGATTATTGAGGAAATCGCTGCCGAAGAATAAACGAAAAAATTTTGACTTTTTTGGAAAAACCTCTTGACAAACTGAAATCAATGTGGTATAATAACTATGCTGTTCTAAAGACAGTAGGCTGTACGGAGTTTTTAATTTCGTGCTATAATGCGGTTTCGCGCCTACCGAGGAATGGATAGATATGAATTCTATTCTCCCTTTCTGTCTTTGTGCGGAAAGGGTTTTGTTTTGGGCAGCTAATTTAATCAAGGAGGAAAATGTTATGCCCAGTGAGTCTGTACTTGCCCAAAAGCAGCAATTCGTTGCGGATTTAGCTGAAAAGCTCAAGAACGCGGCGTGTGGTGTTCTGGTTGACTACAAGGGAATCTCTGTTGAGGACGATACGAAGCTCAGAAAAGAGCTTCGTGAAGCCAATGTGAACTACTTTGTGGTTAAGAATACCCTGCTTAAGCGCGCTTGCGACATCGCGGGACTGAGCGGACTTGACGAGGTTCTCAACGGAACCACCGCCATCGCCCTTTCCAACGAGGATATTATTGCAGCGCCCAAGGTACTGTTCAAGCAAGCCGAAAGCTCTAATGGAAAGTTCTCCATCAAGCTCGGTTTTGTTGACGGTCAGGTCATTTCCAAGGAAGACGTTGAATCTTATGCTAAGCTGCCGTCCAAGGAAACTCTGCTTTCGCAGCTCGTATTTATGCTGCAAAGCCCGATTCAGCGCTTTGCTATCGCAATCAACGAGATCGCGAAAAAGGGCGAGGAAACCGCGTAATTGCTGTGTTCCCGCTTAGGTTACGGCTTAACGCCGTAAAAACGCGGTTAAATCCGCGTAAGTAACAAATACAAAACATATTATGGAGGTAAATAAAATGGCTTCTGAGAAGATTACAAAGATTATTGACGAAGTTGAGGAACTGTCCGTTCTTGAGCTTAACGAGTTGGTAAAGGCCCTTGAGGAGAAGTTCGGTGTATCCGCTGCTGCTGTTGCGGCTGCTCCCGCTGCCGGCGGCGCTGCTGCTGCCGGCGGTGCTGAAAAGACCGAATTTGACGTTGTTCTTGCTTCCTTCGGTGACGCTAAGATGGCTGTTATCAAGGCTGTTAAGGACGCTTGCGGTCTTGGACTTAAGGAGGCTAAGGAGCTGGTTGAGGCTGCTCCTAAGGCAATCAAGGAAGGCGTTTCCAAGGCTGAGGCTGATGAGCTTAAGGCTAAGCTCGAAGAGGCAGGCGCTACAATTGAGCTGAAGTAATTCGGTTTCCGATAAGTAAATTAACCGCCCTTGATTTTTGTTGAGGGCGGTTTTTTCTAATGGGGGATTAAAATGCGTGATTATGAAAAAATTGAAACGTATATGCTTGAATGTATTCGCGATTCGGCGCATGACAGAGAGCATATATATCGAGTTTTGTATACAGCACTCGATATAGCTGAAAGTGAACCGTCAACCGATTATGAAATACTTACAGCGGCTTGTCTGCTGCACGATATAGGAAGACCCGAACAGTTTGCATATCCGAAACTCTGCCATGCGGAGGTAGGCAGCAAAAAGGCTTACGATTTCCTTATCGGAATAGGCTGGTCGGAAGAACGCGCCGTGCACGTCCGCGATTGCGTATATACTCATCGTTTCAGAAGTGAAAATCCTCCGCAGAGCATTGAAGCAAAGATACTGTTCGATGCGGACAAGATTGACGTTTCGGGAGCCATGGGTATGGCACGGTCGCTTATGTATAAGGGGGCTGTCGCCGAACCGCTGTATACGCTGAACACGGATGGTACAATCAATGACGGCAGCGATACCGATGAGCCGTCGTTCTTCAGAGAGTATCACTTCAAGCTCAAGAACATTTACGGGAAGTTCTTTACCAAACGCGGACAGGAAATCGCACTCGGCAGACAAAAAACCGCCGAGGACTTTTACAACGCGCTCCTTGCTGAGGTCAAGAGTGCGGAGAAGCGCGGAAGAGAGCTTTTGCAGCTCATATAACAGAAAAAATCTATGTACACTGAATCCGACAATTCATATCCGCAGAGATATTGCGAATTGAGTTGACAACTTGTAAAAAATGGTGTATAATATATTTGTTTGCAATATGACAGATCAACACCATCCGGAGGAATATTATGAACGCTAAATCCCGAACCGTCAAGGATTCATTGAAGGAGCTTGCTCCTGCGTATATAGTATCGTTTGTTCTTTGCTATATGTTGTTTTTCTTTGAACCACTCAACACATATGCATCCAATATGCTTAATTTCAACTATGACTTAAAAACCTATATTTTCCCTATTCTGGGATTGTTCGGAACGTTTTTCATCGGTCTTGCAGTAATTTTTTGGGCTGTTTACTTTATATGTCGAAAATTCAATAAAATGATGCCGTATAAAATACTTACCGTCACAATTATTTTCCTTTTCTTTCCCCTATATATACAGAATACGTTTCTGAATTCCGTACTTCCCGTTCTCGACGGAAGCCCCATTATCTGGAATGATTACATTCATCTTGATTTTTATTGGCTGTTGTTTACAGTTTGCTTGAGCGCGATTTTTATATATTGTATCATCAAATTCGGCATAGATAAAATCTTGAAATACTCCTCATTAATAACCTTAGCAGTTTTCGTAATGCTTACCGCCGGGCTGATCGCAACAATATCGGAAAACAGCGCACTTAAATCTAGAAACAATATTATTACTACCAATGAAAATTTCAACACCATGTCCTACGAAAAAAATTTCGTGATATTTGTTGTGGATACGGTTTCTGCGGGAGCGTTTGATGAAATCCTTTCCGAAAATCAGAAATACACTGATGTTTTCGAGGATTTTACATTTTACACCGATGTAATGTCCGTTTATCCCTATACCACTTATTCTATTCCACTTATTTTAACAGGTCAGACTTCAAAATCGGAATCGGAATATGAGGATTTCTGCACAAACGCCTACAATAACTCCCCGCTATTTTCCGCACTGAACGAAAGGGATTATAACATAAACCTATATGAGGAAAACCTTTATTGGATGGGCGAAAGAAATTTCGATATACAAAACGGAGATTCCATTTACGGATATGACGTGAAATTCGGCGGCTTTTCAGATCAATTGCGATATTTATGGTTTAAGTTTGTTCCTTATACATTGAAGCGGTTTGCGGACATTGAAAGTGTCGATTTTAAGTTTGGCACAATCATAAGAAGCGATGCTTTCAGTTGGAAAAATGATTCATTCTATGAAATGGTAAAGGAAAATCCGGATATTGAAAAACAGCAGAGAAACAATTTTCAGTTTATTCATATCGAAGGCGCACATAAGCCGTTTATTTATGACGAGAATGTAAACAAAGTTGAGGAAGGAACATCATACAGTGATTCGGTTAAAGCCACAATAACAACTATCAAGGCATATATCGACCGTCTGAAAGCCAACGGTATTTACGACAATACGGCTATCGTTATTGTAGCAGATCATGGAAATACCGATGCCGATGAAGAGCAGAGTATTGATTTACTTTCACGACTGAATCCCATTCTGCTTATCAAGGGCATAAATGAAAAGCACGAACTTATCCGCAGCGATTTGCCACTTATCCAGACCGACCTTATCGACGTGTATTCGCAGCTTCTTGACGAAAAGCAGAGCACAGACCTGTTCACGGATATTGGAAAATCGCGTACACGAACTGTATTGATACACACTAATGAATACATCTTCACCGAATATACAACCGATGGAAAGGCCACGGAATACAACAAGTTTATTCCTACCGGAAATGTTTACGAGAATGCGGAATAATCGTCCAGAACGACAATAGATTTGGTGATAAGCCGCCGGAGATACTGCGTTAGAGATAGGAGCTACAATTATGATAAGATATGCCAGAAATTCGGATTTAGGCACACTCATAGCCTTGGATAAGCACGTATCCGCGAGTGAGCTTGAACACTGTATAAACCTCCGCCGTGTTATTATAGACGAGGAGGACGGCAAGCTCGTTGGCTGGCTGCGTTTCGGGCTGTTCTGGGACAATACACCGTTTATGAATATGTTGTTTATTGTTGACGGGGAACGCGGCAAAGGTTACGGTGCTACACTGTGCGATTTCTGGGAAAGCGAAATGCAAACCCAAGGTTATGACACTGTGTTGACCTCTACCCTTTCAAACGAACACGCGCAGCACTTCTACCGCAAACGCGGATACAAGGACTGCGGCTCGCTGATATTGCCGAACGAGCCGTTGGAGATTATACTGATGAAAGGGCTGGACTGTGCGGATTTCGTTTGACTTGGACGACACTCTGTTCGTAAATTCCGATAAGTTTGCCGTTGAAAAGCCGTTGCGGTTTCCGCTGAATAGACTCTTCAAGGAACGGCTGCGGCTTGGTACGATTGATTTGCTTGAGCAGCTCCGGAGCCTTGGTATCGAAGTGTGGATTTACACCACCTCGTTTCGCTCGGAGCGGTATATCCGCGGGCTGTTCCGATGTTACGGAATCCGCCTTGACGGTGTTGTGAACGGCAAACGCCACGCCATCGAGGTTCAGAGTGACAAACGCGAACCAATGCCGTCAAAATATCCGTCAAAGTACAAAATCGACCTGCATATTGACGATGACATTTCCGTAAAACAAAACGGCGATACCTACGGATTCCGCGTGATGATAATCGGCGAGAATGACTCCGATTGGACCAGGAAGATAATCAAACGCGTTGAGCAAATCAGCCAATCAAATTTATGATTTCCCGTGTTGTACCTTGTCCGTGTTCTTTTCGGGATTCCGTGTGAACAGCTCCTTTAACCCGAATATCAGCAGAAACACCGCGAACAGCTTCCGCAAGAGGCTGTTGTCGATCCACATCGCGCCGAATGTACCGATTACAGCACCCAAAATCCCGCCGAGTGCGAGCTTTTTCACAAGCATTTTGTTCACCAACCCGTTCTTAATGTGTATTATCAGCGAAATCAGTGCGATGGGAAGGAAAAACAGCAGATTGATACCCTGAGCGGCTTTCTGCTCCACCTCCACGAACACCGTCAGCCACACCACTAGAATAAATCCGCCGCCCAAGCCCATTGACGCGACAACGCCCGTCAAAAACCCCACAATCGCCTCAATCATATAAACAACATCCTCACCGCCGCAATGGTTACAATGCCGCCGAAAAGCCGCTTTAACCATTGCGCTTTTATTTTTTTCAGAAACATCGCTCCCGTAACCGCGCCCGCGATTCCCCACGGAATATAGCTCCACGCGCCGCCGAAGTCCAGATTCCCAGAGAAACCGTAAAACACGGCGGTTATCAGACTCAATATGAAAATCAGCGCAACGGAAGTTGCGTGCGCCTCGTTCGTTTTGCTGCCCTCTTTTTCCAGAATCGGCACAGCTGTCACTCCCCCGCCCGACCCGAAAAATCCGTTTAGAAATCCGCATAACGTGCCCTCGAAAAACTTACGCAATGTAAATCACCTCAAGATTAGGTTGCGCAAATTGCGTGATTTTATCGGACTTGGAAAAAGATACAAATTTCATATAATAAATATATCGAAATATCGGAATTTTTTGTGTTATATCATTGACAATATAGCTATTATGTGGTATAATAAATATAATATTATAACCTTACAGTGAAAACGCTCAACTAAAATGAGCGTTTCATTGGGAACTAAAAAAAGGAGATTTTTTATGTTATTATCGGGTTCGGATATTATTGTTGAATGCCTTTTGGAACAGGGCGCGGATACCGTTTTCGGGTATCCGGGCGGCGCTGTGCTGAACGTTTATGACAGCTTGTACAAATACAGCGACAAAATCCGCCACATCATTACCTCGCACGAGCAAGGCGCGTGCCATGCTGCAGACGGATTCGCGCGCGCAACCGGCAAGACCGGCGTTGTTATCGCGACTTCGGGTCCCGGCGCGACCAACCTCACCACAGGCATCGCGACCGCGTATATGGACTCCATTCCGCTGGTGGCGATTACGGGAAACGTTTCCTGTAATCTCCTCGGACTGGACAGCTTCCAAGAGGTCGACATCACGGGCGTTACAATGCCGATTACCAAGCATAATTTCATCGTCAAGGACGTTCGCGACCTCGCGGATACTCTGCGGTCTGCGTTCAATATCGCAAGCAGCGGAAGAAAAGGTCCAGTGCTGGTGGATATTCCCAAGGACGTAACCGCCGCAAAGTGCGAGTTTCCAAGACGCGAAACCTGCTGTCTTGATGTGAAAAATACGTATACGGGCAGCGACTTGTTAAACAACATTAATAATGCTGTTGAGCTGATACAAAGCTCCGAAAGACCGTATATCTACGTGGGCGGCGGTGTTATCTCCTCCAACGCGGAGGAGGAGCTTAAAACTTTCGCGGAGCTGTGTGACGCACCCGTGTCCTGTTCGCTGATGGGTCAGGGCGCGTACAACCAGACAGACCGCCGCTATATAGGTATGCTCGGTATGCACGGCACTGTGAAAGCGGTTGAGGCTCTTAATTCCTGCGACTTGCTCATCGGCATAGGAACGCGGTTCTCCGACCGTGTTATAGGCGAACCATCCGTTTTCGCCAAAAACGCGAAAATAATCCACATTGACATTGACCCCGCAGAGTTCAACAAGAATGTTAAAACATATATAGCTGTTCCCGGAGATGTGAAAGGGGTGCTTAAATACCTCTGCGAAAAAATATCTCAAAAGAAGAACGCGTGGACGGACGAACTTATTGCCAAGGACTGCGGCGAACCTGTTCAGCGCGGCACAAACGAGTTCCCCGTAACACCTCAGGCGGTTATCGAAAAGCTGGACGAGTTGACGGGCGGCAATGCCGTAATCTCCACCGAGGTTGGACAGAATCAGATGTGGGCGGCGCAGTATTACCGCTTTAAGAACCCTCGCAGCTTCATCTCCTCGGGCGGATTGGGAACAATGGGCTTTGGTCTGGGCGCGGCAATCGGCGCAAAGATTGGATGTCCCGACAAGACGGTGGTAAACATCGCGGGTGACGGCAGCTTTGCAATGAACCTCAACGAGCTGATTACGGCAAGCGCGCACAATATCCCGATTATTGAGATTGTTATTAACAACAATGTTCTTGGAATGGTGCGTCAATGGCAGCGACTGTTCTATGACAAGCATTTTTCCCAGACTACTTTGGATAACCGCCACATAGACTATATTAAGCTGGGCGAGAGCTTTGGAATCAAAACGTTCGTCATCGAAAAGAACGAGGACATCGAACCGGTTTTGAAACAAGCATTGGAAATCTCGAAATCCGCGCCGTGTATGATTGAGGTGCGTATCGACCGCGACTTGAACGTTTTACCGATGATTCCCGCGGGTACGCCCGTTGAGAATCCGATTACCGAAATTGACTTGGAGGCGTAAAAATGCAGGAACAAGAACACGTTTTATCCGTAAAGGTTGCAAATAACAATGGCGTTTTACAGCGCGTTTCGGGGCTTTTCAGCCGCCGCTGCTTCAATATCAAGAGCCTGAATGCCGCCGAAACCGAAATGTCGAATGTTTCGCGGCTGACGATTGTCGTTGCGGGAGACTTGAAAGTCCTAACGCAAATCAAGAATCAGCTTATGAAACTGTATGACGTATACGAAGTAAGGATTCTTGAGGACGCTGTTACGCGTGAGCATATTCTTATCCGCGCAGGGAAATCTGCGGAGGATCGGCATAAAATCATTGAAATCGCGAACCTCTATCGAGCAAAGCCCGTTGACGTGGGTGCGGACTCGATTATGCTGGAACTTACGGGCGAACCGGCGAAAATCGACAGCTTTATCGACTTATTAAAGCCGTTCGGAATCATCAAGATGGTACGCTCGGGAATCACGGCACTGGAGCGCGATTAATCGGCATTTTGCGCGAAGGAGGCGGGAAAATGAACATACTTCACCTGAAATACGCAGTTGAGGTAGCGAAAACCCAATCCATAAGCAAGGCGGCGGAGAATCTGTATATGGGGCAGCCCAACCTTTCACGCGCCATCAAGGAGCTGGAGGAATCGCTGGGAATCACGATATTCCGCCGAACCTCAAAGGGCATTACCCCCACTCCCGACGGCGAAGAGTTTCTGCGTCGCGCGCGGCGGATCGTTGAACAAATCGAAGAGGTCGAGGAAATCTACCGTAACGAGAAAATCAACAAGCAGGTCTTTTCAGTGTGCGTGCCGCGCGCGGGATATTTTTCGCAGGCGGTGACAAGATTCTCGCGAAAACTATCTCTTGATGAACCGGCGAATATTTCGTTTATGGAAACGAACATTCAGGAAGCGATTTCCGCAGTTTCGCGCGGAGATTGTTCTATTGGATTCGCGCGATACAGCACAGAATCGGAAAAGCATTTCAAGGAACTTTTCGAGGAAAAGAAGCTGGTTTTTGAGATAGTGGCTGAATTTTCGCCGTTGTTAGCAACAAAGAAAGATAGCTCACCGGGGAAATCGGAAAAAATTCCCACCGAAATCTTGCGAAAATGCGTTGAAATCACGTTTGGAGATTTATTTGTTCCCTCCCCCGCCGACATGAAAAAATCCGATTCGGCGCAAATCTCAAACAAGCGGATTTTTGTCTATGATCTAACCACGGGATTTTCGCTTTTGGAGAATGTTCCCAATTCGTACATGTATACCTCGCCGCTGCCGAAAAGTATTATCGAGCATTATGGACTTACTTCCAAGAGAATCGATTTGCGCGGCTTTACCTGCAAGGATATACTGATTTACCGCCGCGACTATAAGCTCTCCGAATTGGACAAAAGATTCATTACGGAGGTATGCAATGCAAAGCGCGAGTGCTTTCCATAATTTGGAAATTTCAACACGATCGATATGTGAAATAATGATATGAGATATGCTTTATTTACATTTCACATATCGTATATATTGTGTTAAAATATTAACAAGGACGGAAATATGGGGTTTTTGTCGAAAAAAACGGCATTTTCCGAACACATAATTAAAGAGGCTCACATGGAAATTTGTGACAATCAGCTTGACATATCAGACGTATATCCGCGACACCCGATAATAAGCGGGTTGTAACGGCTATAACGGCTATTTTAGAGTTATTGCGCTTATTTGAATGTGCGCCGCGTAAGCTATAATTATATATTTAAGGAGAAGATGACTATGAATTACGAAATCGTTGACAGCGCCGAGAGCTTTGAAGCTGCGCTTGCCAGAGTCAGAGAAGCGCAGAAAAAATTCGGCGAGTTCACTCAAGAACAGGTCGATAAGATTTTCCTCGCTGCCGCTTCAGCAGCTAACAAGCAGAGAATCCCTCTTGCGAAGATGGCTGTCCAAGAAACAGGCATGGGCATTGTTGAAGACAAGGTTATCAAGAACAACTATGCCTCGGAGCATATTTACAACGCTTATAAGGATGTAAAGACCTGCGGCGTTATCGAAACCGATGAATCCTTCGGAATCACCAAGATTGCGGAGCCTATCGGCGTTATCGGCGCGGTTATTCCGACCACAAACCCCACATCTACCGCTATTTTCAAGACCCTTATCAGCTTGAAAACCAGAAACGGTATTATCATCAGCCCGCACCCCCGTGCAAAGAACTGCACTATCGAGGCGGCTAAGATCGTTTATGAGGCAGCTGTAAAGGCGGGCGCTCCCGAGGGCATTATCGCGTGGATTGACGTACCTTCGCTGGATCTCACCAACCAATTGATGAGAGATGTAGACCTCATTCTCGCAACGGGAGGTCCCGGAATGGTTAAGGCTGCGTACTCTTCGGGTACTCCGGCACTCGGCGTGGGCGCGGGCAACGCTTCCGCGATTATCGACCCCTCCGCTGATATTGTAAATGCCGTTAACTCGATTCTTCACTCCAAGACGTTCGATAACGGTATGATCTGCGCAACCGAGCAGACCGTTATCGCGGATAAGACCATCTACAACGAGGTCAAGAATGAGTTCATCAAGAGAGGCGCGTACTTCCTGAACGAAAAGGAAGCGCAGATGATCAGAAATACAATGCTTATCAACGGCGCGCTTAACGCGAAAATCGTTGGTCAGCGTCCCGTAACCATCGCTAAGATGGCTGGATTTGAGATTCCCGATGATGTTAAGGTTCTCATCGGTGAGGCGACAAGCACCGATCCCGATGAGGCATTCGGTCACGAGAAGCTCACCACTATTCTCGGTATGTATAAGTCCGAGGATTTCAACAATGCTCTGGACATCGCGGACACTCTGCTTCGCAACAACGGCGGTCTGGGTCACACTGCGGTTCTGTGGATCAATCCCTCCGAGAGAGAGAAGCTCCTCAAGTTCGCGCACAGAATGAAGACTTGCCGTCTTATCGTCAATACCCCGTCGTCTTTGGGCGGTATCGGCGACCTTTACAACTTCAAGTTTGCTCCTTCGCTTACTCTGGGCTGCGGCTCATGGGGCGGTAACTCCGTATCTGAAAACGTTGGAGTTAAGCACCTTATCAATATCAAGACCGTTGCCGAGAGGAGAGAGAATATGCTGTGGTTCCGCGCACCCGAAAAGGTTTACATCAAGAAAGGCTGTCTGCCTGTTGCACTTAAAGAACTTAAGGACGTTCTGGGCAAGAAGAGAGCGTTTATCGTTACCGACTCGTTTATGTTCAAGAGCGGATTTACAAAGCACATCACCGACAGACTTGAGGAAATGGGCATTACTTACACCATCTTCTCCGATGTTGAGCCTGATCCTTCGCTGAAGTCCGCACAGATGGGCGCGGAGGCTATGCGCAAGTTTGAGCCGGACTGCATTATCGCAATGGGCGGCGGCTCGGCTATGGACGCCGGCAAGATTATGTGGGTACTGTACGAGCACCCCGATGCAGACTTCCAGGATATGGCAATGCGCTTTATCGATATCCGCAAGAGAGTTTACACTTTCCCGCATATGGGCGATAAGGCTTACTTCATCGCGGTTCCTACCTCAGCGGGTACAGGCTCCGAGGTTACTCCGTTCGCGGTTATTACCGACCAGGATACTGGTGTTAAGTATCCGTTGGCTGACTACGAGCTGATGCCGAAGATGGCTATCGTAGATCCCGATTTGATGGAAACTGGTCCTAAGGGACTGACCTCCGCTTCCGGTATCGATGCGGTTACTCACAACCTCGAGGCTATCGCTTCCGTTATGGCAACCGACTATACGGACGGTCTGGCTAAGCAGTCGCTGAAGATGATCTTCAATTACTTGCCCAGAGCTTACGATTCCGCCCCCTCCAAAGATAACCCCAACCCCACTTCCGACCATGAGGCTCGCGAGAAGATGGCAAACGCGGCTACAATGGCGGGTATGGCGTTCGCGAACGCGTTCCTCGGTGTTTGCCATTCTATGGCACACAAGCTCGGTGCGTTCCACCACATTCCTCACGGTGTTGCGAATGCCTTGCTGATTGACGAGGTTATCCGCTTCAACTCCGCTGAAAAGCCCACCAAGATGGGTACTTTCTCGCAGTACACTCATCCGCACACTCTGCGCCGTTACGCTGAGGTTGCCGAGGAACTGGGCTGCAAGGGCAAGACCGATGAAGAGAAGGTTGAGGCTATGATTGCCAAGATTGATGAACTTAAGGATTACATCGGCATTAAGAAGACTATTCGCGACTATGTTCCCGATGAGAAGGACTTCCTTGACAGACTCGATGCAATGGTTGAGCAGGCATTCGATGACCAGTGCACCGGCGCTAACCCGCGCTATCCGCTGATGAGCGAAATCAAGCAGATGTACCTGAACGCATACTACGGCAAGACCACAAAGCTTTGCTGATAAAACTGGCGGTTCGCGTGCCGCTATTTGCGGTACGTGAATATGCCTAAATTCAAAAATTACTTTTAGGAGGAAAAGCTATATGTCTGATAGAATTATTGCCGTTCGTACCCGCAAGACGGTTTACCATGAAGGCGATACCGCTGTAAAGGTATTTGACGAGGATTACGCGAAATATGACATTCTAAACGAGGCTCTTAACCAAGCTCGTGTTGAAAATATCGGCATAAACGTGCCCAAGGTTCTCGAAGTTAAGATGATTGACGGTAAGTGGGCTATCGTTTCCGAATTTATTCAGGGAAAGACGCTCGCGCAGCTTATGAAGGACAATCCTCAGAAGAAGGACGAGTACTTAAATATGTTTGTTGACCTGCAAATGCAGGTTCACGCGGCAAAGTGCCCGATGCTCAACAAGCTGAAGGACAAAATGAGCCGCAAAATCAGCGAGGCGGATTTGGACGCTACCACCCGTTACGAGCTGCACACCCGCTTGGAGTCTATGCCCAAGCACATCAAGGTTTGCCATGGCGACTTCAACCCCTCCAACATTATCGTTAAAGACGATGGAACGCCGTACATTCTTGACTGGAGTCACGCTACACAGGGTAACGCTTCCGCAGATGTTGCGAGAACCTATTTGCTGTTCTGGCTGAACGGCGAGATTGATATGGCTGAGAAGTATCTCGACCTGTTCTGCAAGAAGAGCGATACCGCAAAACAGTATATTCAGAAGTGGCTGCCTATCGTTGCGGCTTCGCAGTCCGTAAAGGGCAAGCCCGAAGAGCGCGAGTTCCTGATTAACTGGGTAAACGTTGTTGAATACGATTAATAGGAGGAATCTCAAATGAAGGTTACTGTTTGTATTGGAAGCTCTTGCCATCTTAAGGGTTCACGCCGTGTTGTTGAAGGTATTCAATACCTTATCGCGGAAAACAACCTTAAAGACAAGGTGGAGCTTGGCGGTACTTTTTGTATGAATAACTGCCAGAACGGCGTATGCGTTACCGTTGATGACAAGAGTTTCTCGGTTTCGCCCGATACAGTCGAGGATTTCTTCAAGACGCAAATCCTTGCCAACGTGTAATTTGACAAATATCTCCACTTCCCGCTGCAATATATTTTGTGGCGGGAAATTGTCGGTTGTTATGCATTAATCAAAAGGAGTAATTTTTATGGCGGAATTTTTGAAACTCAAAAAATCGAACTGCAAGAACTGTTATAAGTGCATACGGCACTGCCCCGTCAAATCAATCCGATTTTCGGGAAATCAAGCGAATATTATCGGCGATGAGTGCATTCTCTGCGGACAGTGCTTTGTGGTTTGCCCGCAAAATGCAAAAGAGATTGCCGACTCAACCGAACGCGTGAAATATCTCATCACATCGGGCGAGAAAGTTTATGCTTCCGTTGCGCCGAGCTTTGTGGCGAATTATGGCGTGGGCATCGATTCCCTCACCGAAGCGCTCAAGAAGCTCGGATTCGCGGGTGCGGAGGAAACCGCCATCGGAGCTACAATCGTAAAGACGGAGTATGAGCGTCTGATTCGCGAGGACAAGCGCGATGTGTTGATTTCATCTTGCTGCAACTCCGTGAATCTGTTGATTCAGAAGTACTATCCCGAGGCACTGGAATACCTTGCGGACGTGCTCTCCCCTATGCAGGCGCACTGCCAAGACCTCAAGAATCGTTACAGCGGCTGTAAGACCGTGTTCATCGGACCATGCGTTTCCAAGAAAGAGGAAGCGGCACGATACGGCGGCTACACAGACGATGTTCTCACATTTGAAGAGTTGACCAACTGGTTTAAGGAAGCAGGGGTTACTCCCGAAAAGTCTATTGATGACAATAATCAAAGTCGCGCGAGGTTGTTCCCAACAACGGGAGGAGTTTTGCGTACAATGCGCGAACGCGACCCCAACTTTACATATCTCGCGTTTGACGGCGTGGAAAACTGCAAAGAGGCACTTGAGGAAATCCTCGAGGGCAAACTGCACAACTGCTTTATAGAGATGTCTGCTTGCGCCGGAAGCTGCGCCAACGGACCGGTTATGGAGAAATACAAGAGATCGCCGGTTGCGTCCGCGATGGCAATCAACAAATACGCGGGCAGCGAGGATTATGTGGTTACGCAACCCGGCAAGAGCGAATTGCACAAGAAAATGACATTCCTGAATACCAAGTCATCAATGCCTACCGAAGAGGAAATTACCGCGATTCTGCGGAAAATGGGCAAGACTCGTCCCGACCAAGAGCTGAACTGCGGCTCTTGCGGATATGAAACCTGCCGCGAGAAAGCTATCGCGATTTGCCACGGAAAAGCAGACATTTCAATGTGCCTACCGTTCCTTAAAGACAAAGCGGAGAGCTTTTCGGACAATATCATTTCCAGCTCGCCGAACGCGATTATTGCGATGAATGAGAATCTTGAGATTCAGCAAATCAACAAGTCGGCGCTGCAGCTTATGAACATTTCCAGAGCCTCGGACGTTATGGGTGAGCAGATCATCCGATTGCTTGACCCAGCCGTGTTTATGGAGGTTATGCAGAGCAACAAGCCCGTTCATAACGAGCGGAGATACTTGACGGAATATGACAAATTCGTTGAACAAACGGTAATTTACGACTCCGAATATCGGATTGTAATCTGCCTTATGCGCGATGTAACCGATGAGGAAAAGGCGAAGGTTCGCAAGGAGAATGTTGGCAGAACCACTGCGGATATTGCCGATAAGGTGGTTGAAAACCAGATGCGAATCGTCCAGGAAATTGCCTCGCTGTTGGGTGAAACCGCTGCCGAAACAAAGGTTGCGCTTATGAAACTGAAGGAGTCGATTGCCAATGAATAATTTGTGCGCCGATATTGGTTGGAAAAGCCTAAATCATGTTGGAGAACAGCTCTGCGGCGATCACATTGAGATTATCGAAATGCCAGACGATTCAACGGTTCTGGTGTTGGCGGACGGCTTGGGAAGCGGTGTTAAGGCATCTATCCTCTCAACGCTCACCTCAAAAATCATCGCTACTATGACCTCTCAGGGCATTTCGTTGGAAGAATGTGTAAAGACCATCGCCGCTACCCTGCCCATCTGCAAGGTTCGCGATGTGGCTTACTCCACGTTCACGATTATCCGCTTGATTCACAACGAAGAGGCGGAAATTATCTGCTATGACAATCCCGATGTAATTATGTTCAGAAGCGGTCAGCAATACGAAATTCCGCTTCAGAATATGAACATCGAGGGCAAGCTGATTCATAAGGGGCACATAATGCTCCAGGAAAATGATACGTTTATTGCGATGAGTGACGGCTGTATTCACGCAGGTGTGGGAATGTCGCTGAACTTTGGTTGGGAGCGCAAGGAAATAGCCGAATTTATGGAAACGCTCTCTGATGTGGGATTCACGGCGAAAACGCTTGCAACCGTGCTTACCGACCAGTGCTTGAAGTTGTACGGCGGCAATCCTGGGGACGATACAACGGCTCTTGCGGTGAGAATACGCGCACGGCAGCAGATAAACCTGATGATAGGTCCCCCCTCCGACCGCAACGACTGCGAGAAGATGGTTTCACTGTTCCTATCAAAGGGCGGAAAGCACATCGTTTGCGGCGGAACAACGTCCACGATTGTGTCGAAGTACCTCAACAAACCGATTGTGCCAAATATTAACTATTTCGACCCCGAAATTCCGCCGACAGCGACAATCGAGGGTGTGGATCTGGTGACGGAGGGCGTTATCACGATTAACCGTGTAAACGAATACGCAAAGGACTATCTCTCAGACAACGAGAGCTATAAACAGTGGAACTACAAGCAAGACGGCGCGGCGCTTATTTCGCGTATGCTGTTTGAGGAAGCCACGGATATAAACTTCTATGTCGGCAGAGCAATTAATCCCGCCCATCAAAACCCAAATCTTCCAATTAACTTTAACATTAAAATGCAGCTTGTAAGCGAGCTTTCGGAAAGCTTGAAAAAGATGGGCAAAAAAATTAAGGTAAACTATTTTTAAGGAGAAGCTATTATGGAAACACCCGTGCAGAACAAACCTGCCGCAAAAAGGCAGTATAAATTCGACACCAAGGTTCAATACTTAAAATATAAGGTGTTGAGAGAGGTCGCGCGCGAGGCGTGGGCGGGAACGCTGCTTGAAAACATTCTCGACATTCCAAAGATAATTGTACCCGGAAAGGTTCCGACAATGCGCTGCTGCGTTTACAAGGAGCGCGCGATTCTCGAAGAGCGCGTTAAAATCGCGATGGGCGGCGACAAGAACAATCCCAATGTTATTGAGGTAATCGAAACTGCCTGTGACGAGTGTCCGATGGGCGGATACGAGGTTACGAACGCTTGCCGCGGCTGTCTGGCGCACCGCTGCGAGGACGCTTGCCGCAAAGGCGCGATTTCATTCGACCACAACCAAAAGGCACATATCGACAAGTCAAAATGCGTAGAGTGCGGAATGTGCGCGAAAAACTGTCCGTATACCGCGATTATGAACTTCAAACGTCCGTGCGTAAGCGCGTGCAAGGTGAACGCAATCTCCATGAACGAAGATAAGGCGGCTGAAATCGACAACAGCAAGTGCATTTCCTGCGGAGCGTGCGTTTATCAGTGCCCGTTTGGCGCGATTACAGACAAGTCATTCATCATCAACGTAATCGATATGATTCAGAAGAGCGAAAATAACAACAAATACAAGGTCTACGCGCTGGTAGCTCCGGCGATTGGATCACAGTACTCCTACGCGAAGTTGGGTCAGGTGATTCAGGGAATCAAGGAACTTGGATTCTTCACGACTATCGAAGCGGCTTTGGGCGCAGATATGGTCGCGTGGATGGAGAGCAAAGAGCTTGCAGAATGCGGCGACTACCTCACATCAAGCTGCTGTCCCGCGTTTGTGGACTTTATCCACAAGAATTTCCCCGATATGAAGGAGCACATCTCGCATAACCTCTCCCCTGCCGCGACTATCGCGAGGTACATAAAGTCCACCGACCCGAGCAGCAAGATTGTTTTCATTGGTCCGTGCACCGCGAAAAAGATGGAGTTCCAAAAAGAAAGCGTTCGTCCGTATATTGATTGTGTAATCACATTTGAGGAGCTTCAGGCGCTGTTTGACAGCAAGGATATTGACATCACCTCTCTTCCCGAGGCTCATCTGGACAATGCGTCCTACTTCGGACGTATCTTCGCACGAAGCGGCGGTTTGGCGGACGCGGTTAAACAGGCACTTACAGAGCAGAATCTGAATGATTTCGAGCTTAAGGCTGTTTCCTGTGACGGAATCGAAGCGTGCAAGGCGGCGCTGCTCAAGAAGAGCAAGGGCGTTCTGGATGCGAATTTCATCGAGGGTATGGCGTGTGTCGGCGGCTGCATAGGCGGCGCTGGCTGCCTTACTCACGGAGAAAAGAACAAGGCAGAGGTCGACAAGTACGGCAAGGAGGCTCTTGAAAAGACGATCAGCGAGGCAATCAGCGTGGTAAAGCTGCCGGAATAACATTGGGGAGATTGTGAATGCTCGGTAAAATTCTGGATAAATCCTCTTGCGCGAAATGCCGCGTCTGCTGCGGATTCGTGGAGGACGATAAGTGGGAAATTCCGCTGATTTTCACGGAACTGCGCAGCGCGGTAGAACAAAAACTCGGTGTAAAGCTGATTCCGCGCGGCAATGAGTTTGTGTTTGATATGAAGTTTGACGGGGATAAGCTCGTGTACTGCCCCGCCGTTTCGGAAAACGGCTGCACGCTCGGTGAGCTTAAACCGTTCGACTGTATGATATGGCCGTTCCGTGTGAATCAACTCGGCGAACGGCGAGTGATTACCGTGTCCCCGGTGTGCGAGGCGGTGATTGATTTGCCGTTGTCAAGGATTACGGAATTCGTCAACACGGACGGATTCGCGGAACGGCTGTTCGAGGAATCCCGTAAACACCCCGATATGGTGAAGCCGTACATTGACGGTTATCCGATTATAAAAGCGGAAAATGTAAACTAATATTAACATTATTGTAATCTCCGGTTGGTTGAAATCTACCGGAGATTATTGTATAATAATAGTGTGAGGTGAAAAAAATGGACTTTAACAACTTAAAATTTTTCCGAAAAAAATTCGGTTTAACACAAGAGCAAATCGCGGAACGGCTTGGTGTGTCACGTCAGGCGGTCGCGAAGTGGGAACGCGGCGATTCGCTGCCTGATATTGACAACATCATCGCGTTGGCGGATCTATACGAGGTTACAATTGATTCACTTGTTCGGAATATGACAACAATTGGTGACGCAACTGATGAAAAAAAGCATATGTTCGGGGTGACAAAGGTCAACGATAAGGGGCAGATCACACTTCCAAAGAAATGCCGGGATGTGTTTGGCATCAAGGCGGGTGACGCAATGCTGCTGCTCGGGGACGAGGAGCGGGGACTGGCACTGGTGAAAATCGACGAGATTATTGATAAATGAGGTGACAATTATGTTAGCGATTGAAACTAAAGGCTTGACAAAAAAGTACAAGTCCAAAACCGTAGTTGACGGTCTGAATCTTACGGTCGATGAGGGGGAGCTTTTCGCACTGTTGGGTGTAAACGGAGCGGGAAAAACCACCACGATCCGTATGCTGACTTGCCTGGCAAAACCCTCCGGCGGAGAATGCTCCGTCTGCGGACATAACTGCGTTTCGGATTCCGCGGCTGTTAAGGAGCTGGTGGGTATTTCGCCGCAGGATACCGCCGTTGCGGAGAACTTGACCGTTCGTGAAAATCTCAGCCTTATGTGCGGAATTTACGGATTTTCGCCCGATAAAGCGAAATCACGAATCAACGAAATGATTGAATTATTCAATATTCATGATGTTGCAAATTCACGTGCGAAAACGCTTTCCGGCGGTTGGAAACGAAAATTGTCCATCGCATTGGCATTGATTTCCGAGCCGAAGCTGCTGTTTCTGGACGAGCCAACGCTTGGTCTGGACGTAATCGCGCGGCGGGAGCTTTGGAAAGTGATCCGTGAGCTGAAAAGCCGCGTTACCATCGTGTTGACGACCCACTATATGGAAGAGGCCGAAAGCCTTGCCGACCGCATAGCGGTTATGATAAGCGGACATCTGGCAGCATTGGGAACGCTCTCCGAGTTGGAGCAACAAACCGGCGAGAGCGGTCTGGAAAACGTTTTCGTGAAGATTACGGATAACTTCGGAAAAGGAGAATCGAAATGAATAAAATAAGCGCGTTTTCGGGGCGGAATTTCAAGGAGATTATCCGTGATCCGCTGAGTTACCTCTTTTGCTTGGGATTCCCGCTGATTATGCTGATTGTTATGACGGTAATCAACAACGGAATCGAACAAAGTGCGAAATCCGCAATGGAGGGCTTGCCGCCCGGAGCGGCGGCTCCGGAAACAATGACAATTTTCCGAATTGATAATCTCGCAGGCGGAATCGCGGTTTTCGGACTGACATTCGTAATGCTGTTCTGTACGCTGACGCTTGCAAAAGACCGCTCGGGAGCGTTTCTGGTGCGGCTTTATGCAACGCCGATGCACTCGGGTGATTTCATTCTCGGATACACGCTGCCGACATTCCTGCTTGCGGTATTGCAAATCATCGTAACTTTCGCGGCTTCGTTTGTTGTATCATTGGTTGTCGATATCGAACTTAATCCGCTTGGATTGCTGTTAGCCTTGTTATCCCTGTTGCCGACGGCGGTTATGATGATTATGTTTGGACTGCTGTTCGGAACATTGTTCAGCGATAAAGCTGCGCCGGGACTTTGCTCAATCGTAATTTCTCTCGCGTCCTTTCTCGGCGGAGTATGGTTTGACGCGGAAAGCCTTGGCGGTGTAATGCTCAAAATCTGCGAGGTTCTCCCCTTCTATCACGGAGTAAAAGCAGCGCGGCTTGCGTGCGCGCTTGATTTCACCGACTGGACTCCCCACTTTCTGATTACCCTCGCATATGCCGCAGTGGTAACGATCGCGGCAATAATTACATTCAATCAAAAAATGCGGGCTGACCTGCAATAAAAAAATAGCGTATGGATTTCTCCATACGCAATTTTTGTTGTTAAAACCGCTTTGCGGAAGTAAAATTCACGGTTTTGGTGAACGGATTATACAGCAAATCGCTGATGTCCGCTCCCGTGAAAAAGTACTCGTTTTTGTAATAGAGCGGCACAAATTCCGCGTTGTCAATCAGAATCTGCTCGGCTTGGAGGAAGATTCTCGCACCCTTCGACAGTTCGGCGGCTGCGTTTGCGGAGGAGACCCTAGCGTCAAATGCGTTATCCGATACGCGGGAATAATTATCCGAGCTGCCTGAGGTGAAACGTTCGAGATACGCGGCGGGACTGTTATAATCCCCAGAAATTTCCAACAGCGCAATATCGAAATCTCCATCTCTCAGCCTTGTGCGGTATTCCCTTTCGCTCAGCACCTGAACCACGCAATAGAACCCGAACTCACGCTGCCACTCCTGCATTATATAGGACACGGCGGTTTCCGCGACAGTGTTCGGCACAATTATCACCGCGCCCGTGAAAAGCTCCAGATCCAACGAGCTTTTGGCAGATTGAAACAGCGTCCGCGCCTTTTCGAGGCTGTACTCCAAAAGCTCGCAATCACCCACCTCCGCACGATAGCTTTGGTCCAAAAGCGAAACCTGCTTGGGAACAATTCCTCCGGCGACTTCATAATCGGGAATCGCTTCCATAATAGTTTCTCTGTCAACAAGCCGCGACAGCGCGCGGCGGAAGTCCGCGTTCTGGAAGAGCTTAAAATCCGTATTGAATACCAATCCGCAGGTGATATTGCAAAACTCCTCGCACTTATTCTTGCCCTTGATGCGCGATTTATCGGAAATTCCCACAGCTACACAGCTTACATCACCATTCAGAAAGTCGTCAATGAAGTCCTCTTCGTCCTCAATGAAAAAGTTCAATCCCGAGGGGCAAATCTCGACAGATTCGGCATTTTTCTCGTTTCTTTTAAGAATCAGGTTGTTGGTATCGGTGGCAGCGTGCGGGTCGTAAGTCCAGCTTTTCACATAGAACGAGCCGTTAGACGGCGTACACTCTGCGGAAAGCCCGTACTTTCCCTGTGACTGAAGAAAAAACTCCTCGTTGCACGGCATTGCGGGCGGCTCGGCAAGCATTTCAGGCAGACGCGGATTGGCATACTCCAACGTTATTTCAAGCTCGAAATCGCCCTTTGCTTTCACACCGAGCAAGTCAGTGGAGGTGATTTCTCCGTTGTGGAATTTCTCGGAATTTTTAATGCAATAGTACTCGCAAGCTCGCGGAGCGGAGGTTTCGGGCAGGAACAGCCTTGTGAATCCGTAGACAAAATCTTTCGCGGTACACTGCTGCTGAAAGCCCTCGCTGTTCACCCAATAAATATCATTTCGCAGCTTAAATTCATACTTCAAGCCATCATCGGAAACCACGAAGTCCGTTGCCGCCGCCGCCCTCACCGAACCGTCCGCGTTTATCGCCATAAGCCCCATGTAGACATTCTCAATGATAATGTCGGAGTTCGGCTCGTTCGCTTGCTGCGGATCGAGTGTCGCGGGGTTGTCGGAAATATCATATTTCAGGACGCGGTCTTTTCCGTCGCCCTTGCCGCAGGCTGTCAGATTCAGAATCAAGGTCGCTGCTAAAATTGTGCAGATAATCTTTTTTATGATGTTTATGTCAATCTCCCCTTATTATGATTTGCCTATGTTGTCAATCAAATTCCGGGACAGGCAGAATCCCCATTTTATACTTTACTGTAAGAATCCGCGTGACGCTTTCGTTTATGCGCTGCTCGGAAATTTCTCCGGACTTTACCGCATTCAACACTCCCTTATACGCGGCATTGAAATCTGCGGGGGACAGAATCATATCAATCCCCGCTTTGATGGACAATACCGCCGCCGTCCCGGAATCGTACACGGTCGAAATTGTGTTCATACGCTGAGCATCGGTTATCGCAATTCCGGTGAATCCCAACTCGCCGCGAAGCATTGTGGTTACCGCCGTGTAGGACAAATCCGCCGGTAAATGATCGCCGAATGCCGTTACCTGCTGATGTCCCACCATCACAAAATCCGCGCCTGCGCGAATCCCCTCACGGAATGGAACAAACTCCTCAGCACGGAGCTGTTCGAGCGTGCGGTCAATCACAATCGCGGAAGCTGTATGCGTGTTGCCGTCCTCAGCGCCCAGACCCGGAAAATGCTTGAGCGTTGCCGCAACTCCCGAACTGTTCAGCCCACGAACCACACCCGCCGTCATATTCGCGACAACTTGTGGATTATCGCTGAAAATGCGGCTACCAAGCTCGTTATTCGGGTGAATGTCCACATCGGCAACTGGCGCGAAATCCACATTAAAACCTAACGCGCGGATATCCGAGCCGATGGTTTTCCCGATATAGAACGCCTCGTTAGAGTCGTTTCGCGCGCCGTATGAGGCCATATTGCTAAAAGCGGTCGTGCCGAGCTTTTTCGCACAGCGAGCAACTCCTCCGCCCTCCTCGTCCACTCCGAAGAACACTCCGACTCCGTTTGAAAGAGCGCTTTCCTGAGTTTTCGAGAGCATTTCGCGCGTTTGACGGACGCTCTCCAGATTGTCGCCCATACAGATTATTCCGCCCACAGGCTTTTCGCTTAAATCAAGCGGTGTAAGAACCGTTCCGCCGCCCGTAATCTGTTCGGGATTCACGAAAAATAACTGATACACGCGCTCTTCAAGCGTCATTTGCGCGATTCGACTTTGAATCGGGTCATCGGGGATTATCGGTTTGGGGGGAACTATAATCTCCGAGCTGCTTGAGCTTTCCGTGGAGCTTGATGAAATTATGGGCGCAGGCGGACTTGATGAGCTTATGGGTTCGGGCAGTATCTCCGAACTTGTTGAGTTGGGGAACTCCGATGAAATGGGTGACTGCGATGAGCTTTTGGGGCTTGATGAACTCTCCGCGCTTGACTGTTCCGATGATGTTGGTAAGCTTGAAGAAACCTCGGGAATGGTAGAATGAGTACTGCTTGAAATAATGTCGGGAATTTTAATCTCATTCCCCGAATCGTTTTTTTCTCCGGCGCTGCAACCTGTAAGCATTGCTAATACCGCGACAACCGCAATTCGTTTTATTGTGGTTTTCATTTTATGATCCTCCGTATGTGTAACACGTTCTTATACTATTTTATTTATCAAACTGTAAACAGAGTCTACAGTTTGATTCCGCCGTGCATAGCACGGCGGAGGCGGCAAAGCAGCCAAGAAAAATAATTCAATACTAATTGTGTCAAAATCTTTGATTTTGACTGCCGACGTTAGGCGGCATCAATAAATGGACTTTTGTCCATTGATTGACAATTAGTATTATACCTTTATTGTATCATATTTTTAGTTCCCAATGAAGCGTTCATTCCAGTTGAACGTTTTCACTGTAAGGATATTGGGTTGCTTTTATTATATCACATTATTGCGGATAATTCAAGAACTAATTTTTACTATTATCACAACTCGAGCATTGTAAGCAGTCCCCACAGCAGCTCCCTTTCTTTTTACGCTTTCGGATTCCGAAAATCGCCGCCGCAATCACTGCCGCGAGGATTATCACCACCACAATATCCGCAGTATTCATCATTACACCTCACATTCCGCACACAAGACACACCGCGCGCGCAATAAATGCCACGAGCCACGCGACTATGCACTGCCACAGTACCACACCGACTGCCCATTTTGCGCCAAGCTCACGCCGAATCGCGGCGATGGACGCCACGCACGGGGTGTACAACAGCGAAAATACCAGCATAGTCGCAGCGGAAACAGCCGACAATGCCATCTGGATCCCATCACCGAACAGTATCTCCATTGTGGAAACCACGCTCTCTTTTGCCATAAATCCGCTGATAAGCGAAGTGACAACACGCCAATCGCCCAATCCAAGCGGTGTGAAAATCGGCACTAACCACCCCGCAACGCTTGCCATCATACTCTCCGAGGAGTCCGAAACGGGATTGAAGCTCCAACTGAAGCTCTGCAGGAACCACACCGCAACAGCCGCGATAAGAATCACCGTGAACGCCTTGCTGAGGAAGTCCTTTGCTTTTTCCCACAAAAGCTGCGCAACATTCTTTATGCCGGGCAGACGATAATTCGGAAGCTCCATAACAAACGGAACAGCCTCACCCTTAAACAGCGTTCCTTTGAACAGAAACGCTATCAGAATCCCCACAAAAATACCAAACAGATACAGTCCTGTCATTATCAATCCGCCCTGCTTCGGGAAAAACGCATCCACAAAAAACGCATAAATCGGCAGCTTGGCGGTGCAGCTCATAAACGGCGTAAGCAGAATCGTCATTTTGCGGTCGCGTTTGCTCGGCAAAGTTCTCGTGGACATTACCGCAGGCACGGTACAGCCGAACCCTATCAGCATAGGCACGATACTTCTTCCCGACAAGCCGATTTTACGCAGCAGCTTATCCATAAAGAACGCAACACGCGCGATATAGCCGCTGTCCTCCATAATCGACAAGAAAAAAAACATCGTCACCACAATCGGCAAAAAGCTCAATACGCTGCCTACTCCGCCGAAGATTCCGTCTATCACCAATCCTTGGAGCGTTTCGTTGACGTTAGCGTTGATCATCAACGTTTCCACAATCTCCGAAAGCGCATCGATTCCTGTTTCGAGCAAATTCTGCAGAAACGCTCCGATTACATTGAATGTCAGCAAAAATACCGCCGCCATAATAAGCACAAAGCACGGAATCGATGTCCACTTGCCCGTGAGGATTTTGTCGATTTTCTCGGAGCGCAGCCGCTCCTTGCTCTGCTGCGGCTTTTGCACGGTTCGTTCACAGACGTACTCAATAAAATCGAAACGCATATCCGCGATTGCCGCGCTACGGTCCATTCCGCCCTCGCGCTCCATCTGGATCACGGTGTGCTCAATCAGTTCTTTTTCGTTTTGGTCAAGGTTCAGCTTATCAATAATCAGCGTATCGCCCTCAATGGTCTTGGTTGCGGCGAATTGCAACGGGATTCCCGCCTTTTCCGCGTGGTCCTCAATGATTGATTCCACCGTGTGAATCGCGCGGTGAATCGCGCCGCCGTGGTTGTCCTTACTGCAAAAGTCCTGCTTTCTCGGTTTTTCTTGGTACCGGGCGATGTGCAGAGCGTGTTCCACAAGCTCGTAAACACCTTCATTCTTTGCGGCTGAAATCGGCACTATGGGCACGCCGAGCATTTCCTCCATACAGTTGATGTCGATTACGCCGTTGTTTCCTGTAACTTCGTCCATCATATTCAGCGCAACGACCATCGGAACGCCCATTTCAAGGAGCTGCATCGTGAGGTACAAATTACGCTCGATATTGGTCGCGTCAACGATATTGATTATCGCAGCAGGCTTCTCCTCAAGTACGAAATTCCTCGAAACAATCTCCTCGCTGCTGTACGGCGACATCGAGTAGATTCCGGGCAGGTCGGTAACAATGGTATTCGGATAGCCCTTAATCGGACCGTCCTTTCGGTCAACGGTAACACCAGGAAAGTTCCCCACGTGCTGATTTGCGCCCGTAAGTCGGTTAAACAGCGTGGTTTTGCCGCAATTTTGATTGCCGACAAGAGCATATGTAAGCTTTGTGCCCTCCGGGAGCGGATTTTCACCGGATTTGTCGTGATATTTGCCGTCCTCACCAAGTCCGGGGTGGGGCTTGGGATAAATTCGGGTGATTCGCCTATGAGGATTGCTGCGCTCCTTAATCAGCTCTATATCTATATTATCGGCGTCCGCAAGGCGCAATGTAAGCTCATATCCGTGAATCTGCAGTTCCATTGGGTCGCCCATTGGTGCGAATTTCACCACTGTAACCTCCGCTCCCGGAATCACGCCCATATCCAGGAAGTGCTGACGCAGCGCGCCTTCGCCGCCAACATTCGTAATTAATGCTGATTCGTCCACCTTCAAGTCCTTTAACCTCATTTTAATGCCTCCGATTTTGCCAATTCTGCACATTGATTTTATATATTTATCGAATATATTAATTATACCACTTTTTATTGCCGTTGTCAATATTCTTGTTGTTTAAATTGCGAAAAGGCGGAGAACAAACCGTTCTCCGCCCTTACATATTATTTTATCACTCTTTCGGCAATCCCATAGGCTGCGATTGCCAATCTCCCAGATATTCATCGGCTATCGCGGGGACATAGTATTCAAAATACCTTATCTCGCCGTTGTCGCCGTACCCTGTTTGCTCGGCTGTTAATCCAACCTCAAAATGATAATACGGCATTATATACTCATGCTCTCTGCGATACAAATACACAAGTTCAACCGCTCCGATTGGCTCTGTGCCGTTAAAATCGTAATCAACGGTTCCCAGCATCGACAAAAACCAATTATCGTAAAGCCTATCTGCTGCCTCGTCAACAGAAATAATCGGATAATCGCCTACCTTTTTCATACCCGCAGCGCGAAACTGCATTGAGATAATATCCCCATTAGAATTAAATTCAAACGCGACTCTGTTCAGCTGATAGTTGACAAATTCATCCGCGTCGTTACCTCCCTCATAATATTCCACACGGCTACCGGACGAGGACTTATCGCTAAGCACGGGATTGCCTATTCCAAACATATTGTGGTAGGTTTCCAACATATATCTTCCCGCCTTGTTCATTTCCGTTATTGTGAAATTTGCTGGCTTGTACTTATCGGGAATTGAAAAGCAATTACCGTTATACCACTTTACATTGACATAAAGTCTGGAATTCAGATTCAAGGAAATGACAATTTCTTTCTCAATAGACGCAATTATTTGCCCATTCATCGTCTTAGAAATACGAATCAATCGCCGAGCCTCATCTTCACCGTAGCTCACCCATCGATCCCAGATTGCGCGTTCCGATTCCTCCGTAGGAAAATTGTCCTTGACCTCCATCCCCGAAATGTCATATCCAAGCGTTTCGGCAATGCATTTTAGCGTTTGCATCATAAAATCGTGTTCGGAGTATTCGGAAAAATTATAGTACACGGGCAGCGTTTCAAAATTCATTTCCGCGCTCCATGGGTTTCCAATATCCGTCTCAGGCTTAACAGAGCCGGTCGGTCCGCCCATTCCCCCAGTGGAATAATACCAAGGCGTCAACTTGGGGAGTTCCCCGTTAGTTTCAGGCAATGTCGGCGCGGTCGGAAAAACAATATCGTTTCGCGGCTGATTGTTTTCGTTGCCCGGATCATCTATTATGCTATTTGGAGTACTAACGCTTGGATTCGCATTACTGTCCCCTGTGCCGCTTGTTCCCGGCTGATTGTTTGCGTTGTCCGGATTATCTATTATGCTGTTTGGAGTATTAATACTCGGATTCGCATTACTGTTCGCCGCGCCGCTTATTCCCGCCTGACTGTTTCCGTTGGTCGGATTGCTTGTGTATGTGTGATTGCCGCTTAGTCGTGTTGTTACACTTACCGCCGTAACCGCGATAACCACGGCGGCAGCCGCCGACATCGCTCCGATAAACAATCTGCGGCGCTTGACGGGCTTTTTCTCCGCTTCGATTATATGTTTATCGTCAACATTGGTCATAGCGTTCAAAAAATCATTTCCGTTCATGATCTCTCCTTTCCGGGTTATACGGAGTAACCCTCTTTTTCGAGATACTCGCGCAGCTCGTTGCGCATTCGGTGCAGTGTAACATTGACATTGTTCACGCTCATTCCGAAGCGCTCCGCGATGGATTCAACCGAATCGAAAAACCAATATCTGCGCATAAAGATGTCACGATTCCGCTCGGGCTTGGTATCAAGAAACGCGCTGATTTTCGCCGACAACAGCTTACCGTCAAATTCCTCCTCGGTGCGCGCCTTATCGGGAATGCACTGTTCCATCTCCTCGGAAAGCTCCACGACAACCGCGCTGCGCTTAAGCGCCTTTTTGGAGCGCACAATCGAAAGCGACAAATTCCGCGCAATTTTTGCCAGATACGCGAAAAAACTGTTGTACGGCTCATTCGGCGGAATGCTCTCCCACGCCTTTAAGTAGGTGTCGTTTTCAACCTCCTCAGCCGCGCATTGGTCATTGGTTATTCCACGTGAAACCGCGCGAATACGTGTTCCGTATTTGTTACGGGTATGCCCGATTGCGGCTTCATCGCGTTGTAAGTACATTTTAACGATTTGTTCGTCGTTCATTACTAAAATGTCCTTTCATATATGTTAACGCAAAAATACATAGTCATATTACATCAAATCCAACATTTTTTTAGTTCCCAATATCATGTCGACTTTGGTCAAACGTTTTCGCTGTAAGGTTATAGCGTTGTTTTTTAGCTCCCAATATTACGTTGACTTTGGTCAAACATTTTC
>CAMWMN010000013.1 GCA_947175385.1 uncultured Clostridia bacterium
AACTGCACCTCGCTCAAAAGCGTGACTATCTCCGACAGTGTGACGAAGATCAGATCGCTCGTTTTTTCCGGTTGTACATCGCTCAAAAGCGTGACTATCCCGGACGGCGTGACGAAGATCGGCATATGCGCTTTTTCCGGCTGCGACTCTCTCACAAGCGTAAATATCCCCAACGGCGTGACAAAGATTGACAAAAGTGCTTTTGAGGGCTGCGCCTCACTCACAAGCGTGACTATCCCCAACAGCGTGACGGAGATTGGAGAGTCTGCTTTTTCCGACTGCGCCTCGCTCAAAAGCGTGATTATTCCCAACGGCGTGAAAACGATTCGCACTAAAACTTTTTACGGCTGCAAATTGCTTACAAGCGTGACTATTCCCGAAAGCGTGGAAAGTATTCAGGCTTTGACTTTTTTCGGCTGCAAATCGCTTACAAACGTAACAATCCCCAGCCGCGTGACGGAGATTAATTACGATACGTTTCTCGGCTGCCCCTCTCTTAAAACTGTGACTATTCCCAAAGGCGTGAAATGGGTCGGTCAGAATGCTTTTCGCGACTGCACCTTGCTTGAAACCGTGAACTACACGGGTTCAAAGGCGGATTGGGACAAAATCGAGAGTTACGGCGGAAACGACCCGCTTTATAAAGCCAAAATCAACTACAACTACAAACCGTCTAACACACCTGTTACCCCCAAGCCTGAAAAGACCGTCTACAAATCTACAACAGATGTTGTGGGCGATGTTGACGGCGATGGTAAAACCAGTGCTAAAGACGCTACGGCAATTTTGAAATATATTGTCGGACTTGCGGATTTTGAGGGCAACTCTATGAAAAACGCTCTTGTCACCGGCGGTAAAACACCCTCCGCAAGGGACGCTACGCAAATCCTCAAGAAGGCTGTGGGTCTTGCGTAATTTCGCGCTTAAATCACCGTAAAACATAAAAACGGCGTTTCCCGTACGTACAAAACTCCCCATTACCAACGTAATGGGGAGTTTGATTCTCTAGTCGATTTCCCACCCGTAGAACCGCACTCGTTTGCGGTTCAGGCGGTGGTTTTCCAAATCGTAGATGTATTCATACTTAGCTATTTCATACGAATCCGGACGTCCGGTGGAGATTGTCAGATGTTGAACCATTCGTCCCGCGCTTTTGGGTTCGAGATGAGAGCCGCGCGGAGTGGAGGGCGCATCATTTTCGTACACAAGGATTTCGGTTATCTCGTTGTTTATTACCGCGAAAAACCGCGAATACTGCGGAACCTCCAGTTCACCGTTAATGTAGAAATCCAGCTCGATTATATCGGGATACTCCGCCGTGCCGAACTGTCGATAGTTGGAAATCACCTCGCAGCCATAGGTCAGATTTTCCGTGACGCTGTTCATTATCAGGAATTTGTCATCACGCGGGATCTCAATATTCACAAGACCCGTCAGCTCACCGTGCAGACTCGATTTCAGGCGAAATTCTCCGTACAGAACTCCGTTTACATAGGTAGTTTTGTTATCGGGAGCGGCGGTTTGGTCGGCGGATTTTCTGCCCGTAATGTCAACGGTGTAGAACTTTCCGGCAGAATAAACACCCTCCACGGTGAAAGTAAGTTTGTTTTCGGAGAAACGCGGGGTAAGCGTTATTTCGGGGTCGGGCGCAGGGAGCAACGTGCTTTGCGGTATTGACGGTAAAACAACGCTTGATGTGGAGCGGGCAGGTTCGGAAACATTCCTGTACGCCGAGGAGCTTTCATCGTCAAAATACGCGGGCTGATAGGTTGCGTCCTCATAGCCGCACCCCGAAAGGCACAGCATAACTGCCGCAATAACCGCCGCAATTCTTTTCACCGTATACCCCCCTTATCCCTTATCATAGAGTAATTCGGCAGATTACTCTGATTCTTCCGATTCCATAACGATTCCATCGCCAATAAAGCAGATGTGTCGTCCTTCTCCCACCGGCATAAACAGCGTGGAACGTTTTTCGTCAAATGTCAGTACGCACGGAGTTCCGCCGAGTTTTTCGGCACAAAGACGGTCAAGCTCGTCCAGATTTTCGTTTTCGGCGATGCCGAACGGTTCTGCGACGGTGAAGTGCTCCTTTGCCCAGACCAACAAATCGTGCGTGGGGATTTTCATTATCGCGATAGTTTCCAGCATTGGAATCAGCGCGCTGTCGAGCAGGTTTTCCAAGTCCTCCGCCGAGGTTATCGATTCTTCATCGTTGATTATCAGCAGCAGCGGCGCGTAGTCTTTGTCCTTGGCGTCAGCCACGGCTTTTTTCAGGTCACGCGGCAAATCCTCGGGGAAGTTCGGAACAATACCCGAAATACCAAATTTTTCACCGACAGCCCGCACCAGATCCACCGACAAATCACGTTGATATGATGCAAACTGCGGGTAAAACGCGTTGTACGCGCGGTCTATATATTTCGACAAGCCTTGATAATAATCCTCGTCAAACGGCACGAACATATACGCTTCGTCTTGGAACTCCTCGGAGTTGTACTTTTCCGTGCCGAAATACTTCTCGGCATAGTCGTCAACGTCCGCCGGGAAAAACGGCGGTTCGTCCGAATCGTCCCAGTTGTAATAATAGTGAGTAAATGCCGCGCCTACAAAGGAGAGCTGCGGTCTCTCCAACGCGCCGTGAAAGTATTCCGCAATGAACTCGCGAATATCGGTTTTTGTGCCGTCCAGAACGCCGTCAATCACATCCTGACAATATTGGTGAAATTCGGGCGCGACAAGGTCGTGCTCGATGCACCAACGCATAAATATCGCAATGTGATTGCAGCCGTTGATCGGCTCAAGCGGGAGCTTTTTCTCAGTGATTTTCTTGGAATGGTTTTCAATCAAGTCAATCAGCATTCCGTTGGAGGGGGTATACGCGGGGCAGCATTCGGGACGGTTAATATCCACAATATGGTTGACATTCGACATTTTCTCTAATAGAGCGTGGGTGTCGTTGTCGATCTTATATGCCATTTCGCCGCGATATATCGGGATAACCTCGAAAAAGTTTACCGTGTCGCCCGAGGGCAGAACGCATTTTTCCGCGCCGTCCTCAACGTCCTCGGGGTAAAGCAGCAAGGCGCCGCACAAATCGGTGTTTTCCGCATAGCGCGAGCGGTTATCCACGCTGTGCCCCCAACCAAGCCATGTATCGGAGTTGATGGGCAGCCGTGCCAGCTCTTTAAGCAGTCGAATCGGCCAGAACCACTCGTTGCCGTTTTCGCCGACCTTCCAGTCGGGCGGCAGGCAGATAAGCAGTTCGGCGCGGCCGTATTCGTCCTCATCCAGCTCGGGCGGAATGCTCATAAGGTGCGCGCCCATACCCATTGTAATAAGGGTGTAATAATTGCGTTCTTCGGTGGGCGGAATGCACGCAATATCGCAGTGAATATCAGTAGAGTTTATCTCATGCAGAACAGTCGGGAAATCGCCGTAGTACTCCTTTATATGCTCCTCCAATGCGTCAATATCCTCATCGTCATACAGCTCCAGATCCTCGTCATCGAAATCATCTTCATCATCGTCATCATCGTTGTCGTGAAGTCCGCTCTCGATAAGATCCATATATCTGTCCGCCTCTTCAAGAAGCTCTTTCGGCGGATTCAGGTTCATTCCGCGCGCAAGCTCCACCTTGGCGCGGCGGAGAATGTTAAGGCGCAATTCATCGTCCTCATCGCACTCGTCTTCGTTGGAGGTGTTATAAAGCGCGATTGCCAGCATAAAATGCCACGTAAAATCGCCGTCCATACGTCCGCGCTGATTCTCCAACACCGCGATTGCCTGTTTATATTCGCCGATATTCATATACGCGCCCGCAAGCCAACCGAGAATGTCATCGTCAAGCGCGCTTTCGGGCAGCTTTAGAATAGCCTCAATGATTTTTTCTTCCTCATCGTTTTCCTGCCATTCATTAAAGCGGTCAATCAGCTCGTTCATATTCATTTATAAATCCTCCGTAAGATTTTTGGATATGGTCAGAACACGTTCTTAAATCACCTGTTGGTGTTGTGTTCCTTGCAGCAGAATTCGTCTGCGGTGAGCTTCAGCACCGCAAAGCTGTTGAGCGTCTGCTCGGAGTATTTGGTATTTGCGGGATTTCCGCCGTATTTCTTCATTATGAGATTAAGCCCCGTGATTTTGTCGATTCCCGTAACGGTTTCTATCATGCCTGTGCCGGTAATGGAGCGGTATTGCGCCTTGAATCCCAACGTGTTATCGCCCTCCTTGACAATATCGATCAGCTTGTCGATTTCAAATGCCGCGTTGTTGTCCGCCTTGAGCAAGTCCATTTTCTTGCCTTTTTCTTCGGTGCTGAAGTACAGCTCCAGCTTTCCGCCCTCAAGGTTATACCCGAAGCACATCGGAACGATATACGGGAATTTCCCGTCATTCAGACCGATTCTGCACACGCGCGCCGCGCGCAGCAAATGCTCTATCTTGTCAAAATTTGTTATCTCTATATCCCTAGGTTCCATAATTATCTCCTTATCTAAATAGCAAATTCAAAACCGTGCACACCGCAGGTGTGCACTCGCCTGAGTGTCACGGTTCACGCTGCGTGTGTACCGCAACGCTCGCGTTTTGAATTTGCACGAGTCGCCGATAGGTTGTTTTGGATTAAAACTTACCAAACTGCGCCGCTTTAGGCGGCATTCCTTAATTATCCATTGTCCATTCTACACTATCAATTAAAAACAATCACCCGCAAACCGAACGGTCTTGCGGGCGGAAACATAGCCGTAAAGCGTTAAGCATTAAGCGTTTGCTTTCTTTGCGAGCTGGGACTTCAGGCGAGCGGCCTTGTTCTTGTGGATAAGACCCTTACCCGCAGCCTTGTCTACATTGATGCTTGCAGCCTTGATGGTGTCAGCATCAGCGCCCTCCGCGCGTGCCTTCTTGATGGAGGTTCTCAAAGCGGACTTTGCAGCCTTGTTCGCCTCGGTTCTCTCCTTAGAGATAAGAACTCTCTTCTTAGCGGATTTGATGTTCGGCATTTCTGTTCACCTCCTATTTTAATTGCAGCCGCGAATCGGGCAATAGTGACTTCGCATTTGCTGCGTCACCCTCACTCGCTTTCGCAAGTTGCGTCTTGAATTAATTCAATCCGTATTTTACGAGCTTTTTCGGGAAATCTTTATATATATTCACCAAAAATCCCCGTAAGACTACACAAATTTTTGTAGCACCCATTTGGATTATTTTACAGTACATTTCATTATAACATATTAATTTCAAAATTTCAAGGGGTTTTAGAAAATTTTTTACGAAATTTGGAGGAATTTTATGGATAAAAGCGGATTGGCTTTTGAAGCGGCAGCGATTGTGACGGATTCGGCGGGAATTGAATCCGCCTCGCGGAAAATCGGCGAGGTGAAAATCACCGATGTGAAAATCAGCCGCGCCGCGTCTGTCCGAACCGGCAAGCAGTTCGGACGTTATATCACGCTGGAGGGCGCGCCCTATGCACAAGGAATGTCATCGCTGCTGCGGCGCGCATTGGAGCAAGTGATTCCGCCGCGTGGTCGGATTTTCGCGGTCGGCTTGGGGAATCCCGATATAACACAGGACAGGCTCGGTGCGGCGGTTATCCGCTCGGTGACGGTTCGGCACGGCGGGAAATACTCGTTGTGCGCCCTTGAAACTGACGTAATGGCAAAGACGGGGCTTGAAACGGCTCGGCTGGTCAAGGCGGCAGCTCGTGAATTTCGCGCGGATTGCGTAATCGCCGTGGACGCGCTGACGTGCAGCACCCCGAAATACATCGGTAAGACGGTTCAGGTGAGCGATGCGGGGATCATTCCCGGTTCGGGCGTAACGGCGGCGCGCGATGAGCTTTCTCGCGAACGGCTGGGGATTCCCGTGGCGGCGGTCGGAGTACCCACGGTCGCCGCGTATCGGCAAGAGGACGGCTTTATGATTGCTCCCACAGATTCGGACGCGCTGGTAAAAATCTGGACGGAGGTCATCGCGGGGGCAATCGACGAAATAGTCGGTTGACAGTTAGAGCGCCCATATAATAATGTATACCTCTTGAATATACGCTCTGTATATTTTGCCTGAAATCCACGAAGAAAAAATTACCGCCTGGCTATTTGTCCCGCGCTTTTGGACTAATTTGTGCAAGTTGCACAAAAAATCGCGCGAAATTGGCAGAATATTCTCTGCGAAATTGGAATAAAATTTTGCTTTAGTGCTTGAAAATAAAGGATAAATGTGTTAAAATAAACAATGGCGGCTGTGTATAACTATACACGGTGGTCGGCGATGAAGTCGGAGGTTGCGCGGGATTCTGCGGTAATTTCGATGGAGAAGTCCGGGTTGAACTCGGGCGAAAAGTTTTCGCGGCGCGGTTTCCTTTTCGGAATCAGTTAAAGTGTCCGAAAGATTTCGGATAACTAACGTGTTATTTCTTGAATGGTGAAACACACGGCGCGGTGGATTTTTCAAATTAAGCCTTCGCCGGCAATGCGGACGTTTGCGCAAACGTTCGCAAAGAGAAATCCGATTCCGGGAGAAGTTACTCACTTCCAATCGGAGCAGAGCAAATTCGGCGCGCGTTGTCGGATTTGCTCTCAAAATCAGAAGAAAGGTTGAAAAATCAAATGGCAAACGAGAAGGTAAGAATCAAAGTTAAGGGTTACGAGCATAGCGTGGTTGACGCTGCGGCTGCAAAAATTGTTGACGCGGCTAAGCGCGGCGGCGCGAGAGTTGCGGGTCCGATTCCGCTTCCTACGGGAAAGCAGGTCGTAACCATTCTGAGAGCGGTTCACAAGTATAAGGATTCCCGTGAGCAGTTCGAGCTGAGAACTCACAAGCGCCTTATCGATGTGATTCATCCCACTCAGAAAACCATCGAGGCTCTCCAGAGTCTGGAGCTGCCCGCAGGTGTAGAGATTTCAATGGACATCTAATTATAGATTCGATTGGAGTTATGTTGGCAAACGCCTTGGCGTCCGCCAACCACTAACCAAGCGTCGAAAGACGTGAGGTCATGTTGAGGAAACTCAACCAATAACCAAAAGGAGGATATGCCGAAATGAAAAAAGCTATCATCGGCAAGAAGATCGGTATGACGCAGATCTTCGACGAGGCAGGCAAGGTTGTTCCTGTAACCGTTATCGAAGCGGGTCCCTGTGTAGTGGTTCAGAAAAAGACAACCGAAAATGACGGCTATGAGGCTGTTCAGATGGGCTTTGGAGATGTTTCTCCCAAGCACGTAAACAAGCCCGAGCAGGGTCATTTTAAGAAGAACGACGTTGCGTTCAAGAAAACCCTTAAGGAGTTTCGTTTTGACGATATTTCCGGATTCAACACCGGCGATATTATCAAGGCAGATGTGTTCGCAGAGGGCGATGTGATCGACGTTGCGGGCGTTTCCAAGGGTAAAGGATACGCAGGCGCAATCAAGCGTCACAATCAGCACAGACTCAGAGAGTCGCACGGTACGGGTCCAGTTGCTCGTGAGGCGGGTTCTATGGGCGCGTGCTCCAGCCCTTCGAGAATCTTCAAGGGCAAGAAAATGGCAGGTCATTTGGGAGCGGAGAATGTTACCGTTCAGAACCTTGTAATCGTAAAGGTTGACGTTGAAAACAACCTTATCGCGGTTAAGGGCGCGGTTCCCGGACCTAAGGGCGGCGTGGTAACAATCTGCGACGCGGTTAAGGCTTAATGAGGGGAGGACGATACTATGTCAAAGATTAATGTAGTTGATATGTCGGGTAAAGTCGTTTCCGAGCTTGAGCTTAACGACGCGGTTTTCGGCATCGAGCCGAATAAGACCGTTATGCATTCCGCAGTTGTAAACTATCTCGCAAATCAGCGTCAGGGCACACAGTCGACCCTTACCAGAACAGAGGTAAGCGGCGGCGGAAGAAAGCCGTGGCGTCAGAAGGGAACCGGTCACGCAAGACAGGGTTCGACAAGATCTCCGCAGTGGAGACACGGCGGTATTGCGCTTGGTCCGAAGCCCCGTTCTTACAGATTCTCACTGAATAAGAAGGTAAGACAGCTTGCGATGAAGTCCGCGCTTTCCTGCAAGGTAATCGACAATGAGATGATCGTTGTTGACGCTATCACTACCAACGAGTTCAAGACCAAGAATATGGTTAATATGCTTAAAGCTATCGGCGCAGAGGATAAGACGCTCATCGTTCTGGACGGCGTTGATACCAAGGTAATCAAGTCCGCGAACAATATCGCGAACGTAAAGACCACACAGGTAAACACCCTGAACGTTTACGACATTCTGAACTGCAACAAGTTCGTTATCGTAAAGGGCGCTGTTGAAAAGCTTGAGGAGGTGTACGCATAATGGAAAAGGTTGCACAGGATATTATCCTCAAGCCCATCATCACCGAGCATTCTATGGAGTGCCTGGCGCAGGGCAAGTACACCTTTAAGGTTGCGAAGTCCGCGAATAAAATCGAGATCGCAAAGGCGGTTGAGAAGTTGTTTAAGGGCGTTAAGGTCGCAAAGGTAAACACCGTTTCCGTTCGCGGAAGAAAGAAGAGAATGGGCAGAAGCGAGGGATACACTTCCGACTGGAAGAAGGCTATTGTAACGCTCGCAGAGGGTTCTAAGACCATCGAGTTCTTTGATGGTATGATTTAAGCGATTTGAGATAAGATTTGCTTATATCATCGCAGGCAATTCGCGAAAGCGAGCACGGAGAGCGGAACGAAGTGGAGCTTTTCGTGCTCAGCCAGGGCAGACCGCAGCGAAGCGGAGGTTTGACCGGTTCGCGAATTGCAAATTAAGATAAGGAGTGAAATAAATGGCTATTAAAGCATATAAGCCCGTCAATAACAGCCGCAGAAATATGACTGTTACCGATTACAGCGGCTTATCAAAGGTAGCTCCCGAAAAAAGCCTTCTGGAGCCCGTTAAAAAGACTGCCGGCAGAAACAGCTACGGCAGAATCACCGTTCGCCATATCGGCGGCGGAAACAGAAAGAAGTATCGTGTAATCGACTTCAAGCGCGACAAGAGAGGTATGAACGCCACTGTTGCTACTCTTGAGTACGATCCGAACAGAAGCGCGTTTATCGCGTTGGTTAAGTACGAGGACGGCGAGAAGAGATACATCATCGCTCCCGACGGATTGAAAGTCGGCGACACCGTTCGCGCGGGTTCTGACGCGGATATCAAGCCCGGCAATGCATTGCCGCTTGCTGATATTCCCGTTGGTACTATTATCCACAATATCGAGCTTTACCCTGGAAAGGGCGGACAGTTGGTTCGCTCGGCAGGTAATATGGCTCAGCTGATGGCTAAGGAGAACGGCTACGCGCTGCTCCGTCTGCCAAGCGGCGAGCTGAGAAACGTTTCCGTTAGCTGCTACGCAACAGTAGGAACGGTTTCCAACCTCGATCATGAGAACGTAAACAGAGGTAAGGCAGGTAAGACCCGTCACCTCGGTATCAGACCGACCGTCCGCGGTTCTGTAATGAACCCGAACGACCACCCGCACGGCGGTGGTGAGGGTAAGTCCCCTGTTGGACGTCCCGGACCTGTTACTCCGTGGGGCAAGCCCGCTCTCGGCTACAAGACTCGTTCGACCAAGAAGGCTTCGAACAAGTTTATTGTTAAGAGAAGAAACGGCAAGTAATTGCTTATCAACTGTAAATCGGTTGCTGTTAATAAGAATCGCGTTGCGGATCTCCGCGTAAAGGTACGCGATTCATTAACTTGCAGCTTAACTGAAAGGAATTTGTTACAATGGGAAGAAGCATTAAGAAAGGACCTTTCGTGCAAGAGGTTCTTATGAAGAGAGTCCTTGAGATGAACGAAAAGGGCGAAAAAAAGGTTCTCAAGACCTGGAGCCGCGCATCAACGATTTTCCCCGAGTTCGTAGGTCACACATTCGCCGTTCATGACGGCAGAAAGCACGTTCCGGTATACGTTACCGAGGATATGGTAGGTCACAAGCTCGGTGAGTTTGCTCCCACACGTACCTTTAAGGGTCACGCGGGAAGCAAGACCAGCAATAAGTAAGGAGGGGAAAATATGGAAGCTAGAGCAGAGCTTAGACAGGTTCGTATTTCTCCGAGAAAGGTAGGCATTGTGCTTGACCTTATCAGAAACAAGCCTGTGGAGATTGCCATGGCAATTCTCAACAACACTCCCAAGTCCGCCTCCGAGCCGCTTGCGAAGCTGCTGAAAAGCGCGGTTGCAAACGCCGAGAACAACCACAATATGGATACCTCCAGATTGTACGTTTCCGAGGCTCATGTCGGACCCGGGATCACGCTGAAGCGTATCAGAGCCAAGGATCACGGACGCGCTCACAGAATCCTGAAGAGAACGTCCAACATCACGCTGGTTGTTAAAGAAGCTGAATAAGGAGGAGAATAACAATGGGTCAAAAGGTTAATCCCCACGGTCTCAGAGTGGGAGTAATCAAGGATTGGGATTCTCGCTGGTTCGCCGATAAAGCAACCTTCGGTGATACATTGGTCGAGGACCACAAAATCCGCGATTACCTTATGAATAAGAGAAAATTCGTTAATGTCAAGGGCGAGGCTACTCCCCAGCTGCTCTCCAGAGCGGTTGGCATTGCGAAGGTTGAAATCGAGCGCACAGGCGCGGACAAAATCAAGATTTTCATTCACACCGCAAAGCCCGGTATGCTTATCGGACAAAAGGGGGCTGAAATCGAGAAAATCCGCGGTGAGATCGAGAAGATGGCTCCCAATAAGAGCGTTTCTCTGGACGTTATCGAGATCAAGAATCCCGATACCAACGCGCAGCTCGTTGCCGACAATATCGCTATGCAGCTTGAGGGACGCGTTTCCTTCAGACGCGCGATGAAGCAGGTTATCGGCAGAACAATGAAGAGCGGCGCAAAGGGAATCAAGACCATGGTAAGCGGTCGTTTGGGCGGCGCGGAAATCGCGCGTTCGGAGAGCTACCACGAGGGTACGATTCCGTTGCAGACTCTTCGCGCAGACATCGACTACGGTGTGGCAAGAGCAAACACCACCTACGGCGTTATCGGCGTTAAGGTGTGGATCTACAACGGCGAGGTGCTGAAGGGCGAGATTCCCGCACAGAGAACCGAGCGTAACGACAGACGCCGCAATGACAGAAACGACAGAAACGGCGGCAGAGCGAACGGCGACAGACGTCCCCGTAAGCCCGCAAGAGAAAACAAAAAAGAAGGAGGTAACGAATAATGCTGCTTCCTAAGAGAGTAAAGTACAGAAGAGTGCAGAGAGGCCGCCGCAAGGGTGTTGCAACACGCGGCAACAAGGTAACCAACGGTCAGTTCGGTCTTCAGGCACTTGAGGCTGCATGGATAAAGTCCAACCAGATCGAGGCGGCTCGTATCGCGATGACTCGTTACATTAAGCGTGGCGGTCAGGTTTGGATCAAGATTTTCCCGGATAAGCCTGTTACAAGCAAGCCGCTTGGAACTCGTATGGGTTCTGGTAAGGGCGCACCGGAGTACTGGGTGGCTGTTGTAAAGCCCGGACGCGTAATGTTTGAGATTGCGGGTGTTCCCGAGGAAACCGCAAGAGAGGCGCTGCGTCTGGCGATGCATAAGCTGCCGATCAAGTGCAAATTTGTGAAAAAGGAAGATGGGGGTGAGCTTTAATGAAGGCTTCGGAAATAAAATATCTTTCGGAAACAGAGCTTGAAACTAAGCTCGCCGAACTCAAGGCGGAGCTTTTCAATCTGCGCTTCCAGCTTGCTGTAAACCAGCTTGACAATCCTACAAGAATCAAGGCTGTCAAGAAGGACATCGCCCGCATCAAGACAATTCAGCGCGAGCGTGAGCTTACGGCACAGAATTAAGGAAGGAGGATAAGAACCAAACTATGGAAAGAGCTTTAAGAAAGACCAGAGTCGGCAGAGTAGTCAGCAACAAGATGGACAAGACAATCGTCGTTGCCATCGAGGATAATGTTCGTCATCCTCTTTATAAGAAGATCGTAAAGCGCACCATCAAGCTCAAGGCGCACGATGAGCAGAACACCTGCAACATCGGCGACAGAGTTGAAATTATGGAAACTCGTCCGCTTTCCAAGGACAAGAGATGGCGCCTTGTGAACGTAATCGAACGCGCTAAGTAATTGGCGGAACTTTTTAATTTTACGAAAGGAGAAGTAATGCCATGATTCAGATGCAGACATTGCTTAAGGTTGCCGACAACACCGGCGCTAAGGAGCTTATGTGTATCAGAGTGCTGGGCGGAACCCGCAGAAGATACGCAAACATTGGCGATATAATCGTTGCCAGCGTTAAAAAAGCTACACCCGGCGGAGTTGTTAAGAAGGGCGACGTTGTAAAGGCTGTCGTAGTGCGTTCCGCAAAGGGACTCAGACGCGATGACGGCACATATATCCGCTTTGACGAAAACGCGGCGGTTATTATCAAAGAGGACAAGAACCCGAGAGGTACCCGTATTTTCGGGCCGGTTGCCAGAGAGCTGAGAGATAAGGACTTTATGAAGATTTTGTCGCTCGCTCCCGAAGTACTTTAATGGAGGTGCGCTGAGATGGAAAAAGTGAAGAAGCTTCATGTTAAGGTCGGCGACACCGTTATGCTTATGACCGGCGACAAGCCCTCAAAGGGCGGCGACAGAGGAAAGACCGGCAAGGTTCTTTCCGTTTCCCCGAAAGAGGGAAAGGTTATCGTTGAGGGCATCAATATGGTAACCAAGCACGTTAAGCCCCGTCAGCAGGGTCAGCTCGGCGGCAGAGTTAAGGCGGAAAGCCCGATTTACGCTTGCAAGGTAATGCCCGTTTGCCCCAAGTGCGATAAGCCCACAAGAGTCGGTCACAAGATCGAGGACGGCAAGAAGATCAGAATCTGCAAGCACTGCGGCGCAGAGCTGAAGTATTGATTTTAGCGAGCGCGAGTCAACAAAAATATAGCGTAAGCGGAGTTTTTGTTGACTGCCCGACGAATGACGAAGTCATTCGGAGGTGCGCGAGCGTTTTAAGATAGGTCGGATACAAGCAGCCGCGGGCGATAGCGGCGGAGCAATTCCGCAAGGCTCTCCGCGAGCTAAAATTCGGCTGGATAGGAGATTTTACAATGGCAAGAATGAAAGAATTCTACAAGGATTCCGTAGCTCCCGCGCTGTTCAAGAAGTTTGGCTACAAGTCGGTTATGCAGGTTCCGAAAATCGACAAGGTAGTTGTTAACGTTGCTTGCGGCGAGGCTAAGGAAAACGCGAAAATCATCGAGAACGTAATGTCGGACCTTGCGGCTATCACCGGTCAGAAGCCCGTTGCTTGCCGCGCTAAGAAGTCCGTTGCGAACTTCAAGCTCAGAGAGGGTCAGATCATCGGCGTTAAGGTAACACTGCGCGGAGAGATCATGTACGAGTTTATCGACAGACTCTTCAATGTTGCTCTTCCTCGTGTACGTGATTTCCGCGGAATTAACCCCAACTCGTTCGACGGAAGAGGAAACTACTCGTTCGGTCTGAAAGAGCAGCTCATTTTCCCCGAGATTGAGTACGACAAGATTGACGCGGTTCGCGGTATGGATATCAACTTCATCACTACCGCCAAGACCGATGAGGAATCAAGAGAGCTGCTCACGCTTATGGGCGCTCCGTTTGAGAAGTAATTTGGAGGAAAACGATGGCTAAAACATCCTTAAAGCAAAAGCAGCAGAGAGCGCCGAAGTTCTCCACCCGCGCTTACAACAGATGCAAAATTTGCGGCAGACCTCACTCGTATATGCGCAAGTTCGGCATTTGCAGAATCTGCTTCAGAGAGCTTGCTTACAAGGGCGAAATCCCCGGTGTTAAGAAAGCAAGCTGGTAATAAGAGGTCAGAGATTCAGAGGTAAGAATCTCAATCAGAAAACGGCTTTACCTCATCGGGGGACGAGTTGCATTTAACCCCGATTAAGAGGAGATTATGTGAGTACGACGGACAAAATCGAGTCCGTAACGGCTTATGTTTAGGAGGTAAATGAATGCAGATTACAGATACCATTGCGGATATGCTTACAAGAATCCGCAACGCAAACTCCGCAAAGCACCCCACGGTTGATATCCCCGCTTCCAATATGAAAAAGCAGATCGCGCAGATTCTGCTTGACGAGGGTTACATCAAGAACTTCAAGGTTATTGACGATAACAAGCAGGGTACGATCAGGGTTACTTTGAAGTACACCGACAGCCGCGCGCAGGTAATCACCGGTTTGCGCCGCGTGTCGAAACCGGGCTTAAGAATCTACTCAAACTGCAAGGATATGCCTAAGGTTATGAAGGGTCTCGGAATCGCGATTGTTTCCACTTCCAAGGGAATTATGACCGATAAGAAGGCTCGCGAAATGAACGTTGGCGGCGAAGTCCTCGCGTTTGTATGGTAATAGGAGGAATAGTAATATGTCAAGAATCGGTAAAATGCCTATTGCTGTTCCTGCGGGCGTTGATGTAAAAATCGACGGATCGGTCGTAACAGTAAAGGGTCCCAAGGGCACACTCACCAAGGAATTTAATCACTTGATGACAATCAATCACGAGGGCAGCGATATTATTGTAACTCGTCCCAACGACGAGAATGTTTCCAAGTCGCTTCACGGTCTTACAAGAACGCTTATCCACAATATGGTAGTTGGCGTTACGGAGGGCTTCAAGAAGGAGCTTGAAATCAACGGTGTCGGCTTCAGATGCGAAAAGCAGGGCAAGAAAGTCATTATGACGCTCGGCTTCTCTCACAAGGTAGAGGTAGAGGACACCGACGACATCAAGTTGGAGGTTCCGGCTCCCAATAAGATTATCGTCAGCGGCATCGACAAGCAGAAGGTTGGTCAGATGGCAAGCGAAATCAGAGGCAAGCGTCCTCCCGAGCCTTACAAGGGCAAGGGCATTAAGTACGCAGATGAAGTTATCCGCCGCAAGGAAGGTAAAGCTGCGAAGGGTAAGAAGTAAGGAAAGGACTGAAACGAAATGGTTAAAGCTATTGATAAGAACAAGAGCAGACTGCGTCGTCACAAGCGCGTTCGCTCCAAGATTTCCGGCACGTCCGCGTGTCCGCGTCTTAACGTTTTCCGTTCTTCGATGCACATTTACGCGCAGATTATCGACGATGTAAAGGGCGTAACTCTTGCAGCGGCTTCTTCCAATGAGAAGGACTTCGGTGCTTATGGCGGAAACTGCGAGGCAGCTAAGAAGGTTGGTCTTAAGATTGCCGAGAGAGCGAAGGCGGCAGGCGTAACCGATGTTGTATTCGACAGAGGCGGTTATGTTTACCACGGCAGAGTAGCGGCTCTTGCGGACGGCGCAAGAGAAGGCGGACTTAATTTCTGATAAGGAGGGAAATGACTTGGCTAATTTTGAGCAGACAGAAAACGAGTTTTCCGAGAAGGTTGTTGCCATAAACCGTGTATCTAAGACCGTAAAGGGCGGACGTATTATGAAGTTCTCCGCGCTGGTGGTTGTAGGTGACGGAAAGGGCACAGTCGGTTTCGGAATGGGCAAATCCAACGAAGTTCCCGACGCGATTCGCAAGGGAATTGACGATGCGAAGAAGAATCTTCACAAGATTGCACTCAAGGGAAGCACTATTCCCCATGAGGTTACCGGAAAGTTTGGCGCGGGTGCTGTGCTTATGCGTCCGGCTCCCGAGGGTACTGGCGTTATCGCGGGCGGTCCCGTGCGTGCGGTAATCGAGATGGCGGGTATCAAGAATATCCGTACAAAGTCGCTGCGTTCCAATAATCCGTGCAACGTGGTAAGAGCGACAATGCAGGGTCTTACCTCGCTGCGTACCGCGGAAGAGGTTGCGGCACTGAGAGGCAAGAGCGTTAAAGAGCTTTAATTGCGCAGTGAACGGCGAAATCAAAATCGGTTTGCGGAGTGAAATCCGGCAAATCGACTGAGTGAAATTGAAGGTGCGGATCACCGAAATTTCGCTCGGAAAGTGGAGCAAAGCGACGCGGTCGATTTGCCGTTTAAGATAGGAGAAATATCATGGCATTGAAAATCAAACTTGTGCGTTCGCTGAACAGCTGCAAGAAGAATCAGATTGCCACCGCGCATTCTTTGGGACTGCGCAGGGTAAACTCTGAAACTACTCAGCCCGACAACGAGGCGACGAAGGGTAAAATCAAAATAATCTCTCACCTTGTAAAGGTTGAAGAGGTTTAATCAATGAGGTTGAATGAAACAGTGGAATGCACAAAGGTGCATAAAAAACTGTCAGATGTCAACTACCAACTGTACACTAAAATGGGGGGTGCAAAGTAATGAAGCTTCACGAATTACAGCCGGCAGCAGGTTCGGTTAAAGACGTAAAGCGCATTGGCCGCGGTCACGGCTCGGGACAGGGCAAGACAGCGGGCAAGGGTCACAAGGGTCAGAAGGCTCGTTCCGGCGGCTCTATCAGACCCGGCTTTGAGGGCGGTCAGATGCCGCTTCAGAGAAGAATGCCGAAGAGAGGATTCAACAACATCTTCGCAAAGGAATACGCTACTGTTAACGTTTCCGAGCTTGAGAAGAGATTCAACAGCGGCGATGAGGTTACCGCAGAAACTCTTATCGCAAGCGGTGCTATCAAAGAGGCACTGGACGGCATTAAGATTTTGGGCAATGGTGAACTCACCAAGAGCCTTACCGTAAAGGCGGTTAAGTTTACCGCCGCTGCACAGGAGAAAATTGAAAAGGCAGGCGGAAAGGCAGAGGTGGTTTAATGAACGGAATGCTTACGGTCTTTCGCAATGCGTGGGTAGATACCCAGCTTCGCAAAAAGATTCTGTACACGCTGTTTATTCTGGTTCTGTTCCGCCTCGGCTCGTGCATTTTCGTTCCGTTTCTTAACAACACAGCGATTACCCAGATGATTTCTGGGGGAACGCTGTTGAATTACCTTGATGTTATGACGGGCGGCGCGTTCGGAAAAGGCACGTTGCTTGCGATGTCGATTACACCGTACATCAACGCGTCGATTATAATTCAGTTGCTGACTGTCGCAATTCCGCCGCTCGAGCGAATGCAAAAAGAGGGCGAAGCAGGTCAGAAAAAGCTGAATATGATTACGAAGTTCACATCGTTGGGTATCGCGATATTCCAAGCAATAGCATTTTATTTCATGTTGCGCAATGCCAAGGATTCTGACGGTCGGTCGCTGAATATTCTTAAATACAGCGGCAATGATTTTTCGAGTATACTCTCGGCGATTACCATTGTTGCTTGTCTTGTGGCGGGCGCATCGGTAATCATCTGGCTGGGCGACAGAATCAACGAAAAGGGAATCGGCAACGGTATTTCGATGATACTCTTTGCGGGTATCGTGGCTCGTTTGCCCGACTCTGTTGTGGGACTTGTAAGAACCTGTCAGGCGGATAACAGCAAAATCCCGTTTGTGGCACTTATTGCGGTATTTTTTGTTGCGATGATCTGGTTTGTTGTGTTTATGACAAACGCCGAGCGCAGGATCCCCGTTCAATACGCAAAACGCGTTGTTGGACGGAAAATGTACGGCGGGCAGTCTACACACATTCCGATTAAGGTCGCAATGAGCGGTGTAATGCCGATTATTTTCGCGATGTCACTAATGAGCCTGCCTCAGACCATTCTGTCATTCTTCCGCATTACGGGAGACGGCACAAGCGGTCACGACTTCTGGGAGGGCGTTGCGCGATTCTTCTCGCATACGTCGCCCTGGTACGCTATCATCTATTTTGTGCTGATTATAGCGTTCAACTACTTCTATGTGGCAATTTCTTACAATCCCATAGAGATTGCCAACAACCTCAAAAAGAATAACGGCGCGATTCCGGGTTATCGTCCCGGAAAGCCGACATCTGACTTTATCTATAACTCGCTTAACAAGATTACCCTGATTGGTGCGATTTTCCTCGGAATTATCGCAATATTCCCGATTGTGTTCCAGCAGTTTACGGGAATACAGGTGTCGTTGGGCGGTACAACGATGCTTATCGTTGTGGGCGTTGCGCTCGAAACCGTGCGCTCGCTTGAGAGCCAGATTATGATGCGTCATCACCCGGGATTCTTGGACTAAAGTCAGTTGAAAATTGACAGTAGCCGGTTGAAGGTCAGTTAACAGCGATCAGCAGCCGGTTAGCGGAATGAAGCCGCAAATTGCGAAATTGAGTGATGTAACGCTCAGACAGTGCGGACGGAGCGTCAGCGGAGTCCGCACGGTTCGCAAATTGCAAATTAAAATCCGGAAATTTTGGATTTTAATTAAAATAGAGGTATTGTTATGAATATGATTTTTTTGGGCGCTCCGGGCGCCGGCAAAGGCACACAGGCAGAGGTAGTCTGCAAGGAACTGAACATTCCCGCGATTTCCACGGGAAATATGCTCCGCGAGGCGGTTGCGAACGGCACCGAGGTAGGACTTAAAGCGAAAGCGTTTATGGATGCGGGCGATTTGGTTCCCGATGAGATTATTATCGGAATCCTCAAGGACAGAATCGCGCAGCCCGATGCCAAGAACGGCTTCATTCTCGACGGATTCCCCAGAACGGTGGCTCAAGCTGAGGCGCTGGATTCGATGGGAGTTCAGATCGACAAGGTCGTGGAAATCAACGTTGCCGATGAGAAAATCACTGCTCGTATGAGTGGCAGACGCGTTTGTGAGAAGTGCGGAAATTCGTACCATATCGAGTTTAAGCCTACTAAGGTTGAGGGAATCTGCGACGCTTGCGGCGCGAAGGTCGTTCAAAGAATCGATGATAAGCCCGAAACCGTTCAGGCAAGACTTAAGACCTACCACGAAAAGACCGCTCCGCTTAAGGATTACTATCAGTCCCGCGGAAAGCTGGTTACAGTCGAGGGTCAGGAAGAAATCGCCGATACCTCAAAACTGGTTCTCGCAGCGATTAAGAACTAGTTCTACGGGCTGATTTCAGATTAGAAAGCGTTATTTGCAATGATCCAAATTAAAAACCCAACCGAGCTTAAGGCTATGATGAAAGCAGGGGAGCTTGCAGCACAGGCACTCGCGCTTGCCGGCAGGCACGCTGTTGCGGGAATCTCCACGTGGGAGCTTGACAAGATTGTTGATGAGTTCATACGCTCTAAAGGCGGGCATTGCCCGTGCAAGGGGTATGGCGGATTTCCGGGACATAATTGCTATTCGATAAACGAAGAGCTTATCCACGGAATCCCGTCCAAAAGGAAGATCCTCAAGGACGGCGACATCATCTCCTGCGACATTGTAGCAGAGCTTGACGGCTTTATGGGTGACAACACCAAGACATTCAAGGTCGGAACGGTATCTCCCGAGGCAGAGCGCATTATGAAGTTCACCGAAGAGGCGCTCTACAAGGGAATCGAGCAAGCGGTCGCGGGGAATCGCATAGGCGACATCTCGCACGCGATACAAGCCCACGTTGAAAGCGGCGGATACCGTTGCGCCGAGAAATTCTGCGGCCACGGGGTAGGACGCGAAATGCACGAGGATCCCGAGGTTGCAAACGAGGGCAAGGCGGGGCATGGTCCACGGCTTGTTCCGGGAATGACGATCGCCATAGAGCCAATGGTTAATTCCCACTCCCGCAAGGTCAACGTTCTGAACGATAAATGGACAGTAGTGACAACAGATGGCAGCTTGTCCTGTCATTTCGAACACTCCATCGCGATAACGGACGGCGCGCCCGTTATCCTGACATTGGAGAGCCACTGATGAGATTTGACGCGGGAAGAGTGGTTATAAGCTCCGCGGGGCACGATTCGGGAAGGGTTATGGTTGTGACGGGAGCTGACGGCGGCTTCGTTTATGTTGCCGATGGTAAAGAGCGTAAGCTCGAATCCCCGAAAAAGAAGAACATTAAGCACGTTCGTTATACCGAAAACACAATTGGGCTTTCGGGACTGACGGACAGGAAACTGCGGCAGACGCTGAGGGCGCTCGCCACAAAGAGCACGTTACAGGAGAGTGAATAACTTGTCTAAGGAAGATGTACTGGAAGTAGAGGGCACAATACTGGAGGCACTGCCGGACGCGAAGTTCAAGGTAGAGCTTTCCAACGGACACCAAATCTTGGCGCATATCAGCGGCAAACTGCGTATGAATTATATTCGCATTCTGCCGGGCGATAAGGTTACGGTGGAGATGTCCCCCTATGACCTTACAAAGGGCAGAATCACATGGCGTGCCAAGTGAGTAAGCCCTGAGCAATCGGCAGTTTTAAGCAGCACAAAGCAAATCCCGCGAAACGTTTGGGGACGCAAGGCGAATCCCGAAAAACGTTTGAGGGGTGCAGGGCAAATTCAAAACGCGCGTGGCGCGACGGAGCGAAGCGGAGTCGTGACGCGCAGGCGAGCAAACACAAAATTTTTGAAGAAAATTTTGTGTTTGAGGTTTTGGGTTTGCAAATCAAGACGCTCCGCGCAAGTCGGCAGAACCGAAGCAGAGGAGCGAAGCGACGGTTGCGAGGTTCTGCGAGGTTTTGCGAACGGAACGAAGTGAAGAGAGCAAAACCGACGGCTGAGCGGAGCAATTTGAGATAGGAGGTTATATCCATGAAAGTTAGACCTTCGGTAAAGCCCATGTGTGATAAGTGCAAAGTCATTAAGCGCAAGGGTAAGGTTATGGTTATTTGTGTTGAACCCAAGCACAAACAAAGACAGGGTTAAATCCCGGATATTCACCGGGCGGAGTGCAGAATCCGCAATGCGGTGGACCAATAAGGAGGAGAAAGTATGGCAAGAATCGCCGGTGTGGACCTGCCCAAGGAGAAGCGCGTAGAAATCGGGCTTACCTATGTATATGGAATCGGCAGAAAGTCCGCAAATGATATTCTGGCAAAGGCGGGAATCAATCCCGATACCCGCGTTAAGGATCTTACCGATGATGAAGAGGCGAAGATCCGTGACGTAATCGACAAAGACGGCTATGTTGTAGAGGGCGACCTGAGAAGAATGGTAGCTCTTAACATCAAGCGTCTGGTGGAAATCAACTGCTATCGCGGCACTCGTCACCGCAAGGGACTGCCCGTTCGCGGTCAGCGCACCAAGACCAACGCCAGAACTCGCAAGGGTCCGAAGAAGACCATCGCGAACAAGAAGAAGTAATAGGAAAGGCGGTAAATAAATGGCACAGGCTAAGAAACAGGTTATTCGCAGACGCCGTGAGCGCAAGAACGTTGAAAACGGCGCGGCACATATCCAGTCGAGCTTCAATAACACGATCGTTACCATCACCGACCTTCAGGGCAACGCGCTTTCGTGGGCTTCCGCGGGCGGACTGGGCTTCAGAGGCTCAAGAAAATCCACCCCGTTTGCTGCGCAGACAGCCGCTGATGTTGCGGCAAAGGCTGCTATGGAGCACGGTCTGAAGACGGTTGAGGTTTACGTAAAGGGACCCGGTCAGGGACGCGAGGCAGCTATCCGCGCGCTTCAGGCGGCAGGTCTTGAGGTTAAGCTCATCAAGGACGTTACACCTATCCCTCACAACGGATGCAGACCTCCCAAGAGAAGAAGAGTCTGATCTTAGGGGTAAGAGGTAAGAAGTTAGAAGCTGAGTGCAACGTTTGCTCGGCGTCGGGAGTTTTCCCGATATTATTTAGATTAACGGAGGATTTTAATTATGGCAGTAAATCGTGACCCGATACTGAAAAAGTGCAGAAGTCTGGACATCAGTCCGGCAGTGCTCGGCTATTCCGAGAATAAGAAGTCTAAGAGATTCCAGAAGGACGGCAACCGCCGCAAGAAGGTTTCCGAGTATGGTCAACAGCTTAAAGAGAAGCAGAAGCTGAAGTTCGTCTACGGCGTTCTCGAAAAGCAGTTCTATCACTACTACGAGCTGGCAACCAAGGAATCCGGTATCGCCGGTGAGAACCTTATCCGCCTGCTCGAAAGCAGACTTGACAACATCGTTTTCAGAATGGGTCTGGCTATTACACGCCGCGAGGCTCGTCAGCTTGTATCTCACGGTCATTTCTGTGTGAACGGCAAGAGAGTGGATATTCCCTCTTACAGAGTTAAGGTTGGCGATGTTATCACTCTTCGCGAGAAGAGCAAGAAGAGCAAGAAGTTTGAGCAGATTGCCGAAGTTGCGGGCGGAAGACTTACCCCCATGTGGCTTGAGGTTGATCGCGAGAAGCAGTCCGCTAAGGTTACCCGTATGTTCCAGCGCGAGGATCTCGATTTCGAGATTTCCGAGCACCTGATTATCGAGTTGTATTCTAAATAATTGCATATTTGCATACAGATATTTAGTGCGGTTATTTTTAATTCATATCGGCGGGGTGTTTATGCCGCGTAAAATCCGTCAATACTTGAATTGGAATTATCGGTATGATTTGAAATTAACGTGAATACGACAAAATCCGCGTATGTGGATTTTAAGCACAGGATAATTAATTCGGGGTAATTGCGAAATTACCTTCAGATAAGCTGGTGGGAGGGTACAAAATGCTAGAAAAAATCGAAAAGCTCAACATCGAGACTTTCAAATTAAGGTCAGACGGAACTTATGGAATGTTTGTTCTGGAGCCTCTCCAGACCGGATATGGAAACACCTTGGGCAACAGCTTAAGAAGGGTGTTACTCTCCTCATTGCCGGGAGTTGCAGCAACATCTGTCAAGATTGACGGTGTTCAGCACGAGTTTTCCACGATTCCCGGAGTTAAAGAAGACGTTACGGAAATAGTTCTTAATATCAAAGGGCTTAGGGCTAAAATGCACGGCGAATCACCGAAGACGATCTACATCGAATCCGAGGGTGAATGCGAGGTTACTGCGGGCGACATCAAGACCGATTCAGAGGTGGAGATCCTTGACCCGGGTATGCACATCGCAACCTTGTCCGCCGGAGCAAAGCTGTATATGGACATTACGCTCGATAAGGGCAGAGGCTATGTTTCTGCCGAACAGAACAAAGCGCAGCTTCAGCCTGTTATCGGTGTGATTCCGATTGACAGTATCTACACGCCTGTACTGAAGTGCAACTACACAGTGGAAAACACACGTGTCGGTCAAAGAACGGATTACGAGAAGTTGATCATCGAAATCTGGACAGACGGCACGATCTCCGCGAAAGAAGCGGTTTCTTACGCGGCGAAGATTCTTATTGAGAGATTACAGCTCTTTGCGGAGCTGTCCGATGAAATCAATCCTCAGGAGTTTATGGAAACCAAGGAAGAGAGCCAGAAGGACAAGGTGCTTGAGATGACTATCGAAGACCTCGAGCTGTCCGTGCGCTCGTTCAACTGCTTGAAGAGAGCGGGCATAAACACCGTGGGCGACCTTGTTAAAATGTCGCCGGACGATATGATGAAAATCAGAAATCTCGGTAAGAAGTCCTATGATGAGGTTATGGCAAGGCTCGATTCATTGGGTTGTGAGCTTCCCTCTTCCGAGGATAACAACTGATTTATTCGGCGTTTGAGTCTTGGGAATTGCAGAGCCTGAGGGTCATAACGCGTTAATCCACCGAAAGGAGAAATTGAAATGCCGGGATCAAGAAAGCTGGGCAGAACCAGCGACCACAGAAAGGCTATGCTGAGAGGTATGGTTACATTTCTGTTTGAGAATGGAAAAATCGAAACAACCGTAACCCGCGCGAAAGAAGTACGCGCGGAGGCTGAGAAGATGATTACCTTAAGCAAGGCAAACACTCTTCATACAAAGCGTCAGGTATTTTCCTACATCACCAAAGAGGGTGTGGCGAAAAAGCTGTTTGATGACGTTGCGGAAAACAAGTACGCAAGCCGCAACAGCGGTTACACCAGAATCTATAAGATAGGTCCGCGCCGCGGCGACGCTGCCGAGATGGCGATTATCGAGCTTATTCAGGATTGATGAAATTGTCTGCCAAAGCGGCGGAATATAAGCGAAGCCCCTTCCCAACGGAGGGGCTTTTTGTGATTTTGTTCGGAGTGCCTGTCCGAGGTGAAAAACGAACAAAATAAATATCAAATTTTCGTTAAATGTGACGAGGAGAAATCATGCAAAAGCAGTTGACATTTTTAGAAAAAAATGATATAATATAAGTGAATCAAAGGTATGGTTAAAACTGTATCTTGATAATTCAATCGATATTAATCACAAAGGGACTTGATTACTATGAAGAAATTTAAGAAAATATGTTCTGCTATTGTGGCTGCAATGATGGCGTTGTCAATATCCGTTACCGCAAACGCGGTAGAAATTGACACCAATAATGTCACTGTCGAATACGGTTCCGAAGTTGATGATGGATATGTTTTAGTGTTGGAAGAGGAATTTATCGATGAGGACGGTTGGCTTATCACTACGAAAACATATATACGAGATACGCCAAGTGTTCAAGATAGTGATAGGGGTACTCTATCTGCGAAGTGGGAAAAATCCTTTATACTAGATGGTAAATTTCCCTGGGTTACCATAGCTGTTATGGGTGATTTTTCGTGGGATAGTGTAGCGGACACGGTAACGGTTAGTAATGCAGGGGCATATTGGAGGACAGATGGGGCAGGGTTGAAGTACATAGATGACAAGTTTGAATCAGCAAGCAACCAAGGCAAGACTTCTCTTTTCGGAAAAAAATATGCCTATGTAAAAGAATCCGTTGAAGTAGACAGTGGTCAATGGAGGGGCGATAAAACGTTTACCTTTATGGTTGATGTCAATGTGTTGGGCGAAGTACATCAAACTGATAGTTACACATCAAGATAGGGGGTATAGTTATGATTATTGATACCGAAAAATGCACTGCTCGCGAGGCAACAAAACTGGCTGCAAGAAAGTGGTTCGAAAAGAAATCCGTTCGGTTGATTTTAAGCGTCATTGGGTTTGTTGTTATGGCGGTGTTGCTGAATAACCTTGAAACAAGAAGCAGCAACTATTCCGAGATTGAGGTCTTTATCTTGAAAACCTCCGTTCTGGCTGTAATGATTTTTTCTGCGGCGGGGCTTGTTTCCAACATTGGTGAATTTACTATGCGGAAATTCGCTGTTTCAGCATGTGTTTCAGCACTGATACTCGGCATCGTTTATCCGATTTATGTTTTCCTCTCAAGTGTAATTCTCGCCGAATTAACAATAACAGTACAGCAAGCGGTTGGATACGAGGTTTTGCAACAGTTTCCGTGTGTTGTCATAGCCTTGGCGATTTCGCTTATCCCCGTGATGGTTTCCGTAATCAGAAGGCGTAAGGCTCAAGCGTAAATTTCAATCCCTCCCTTAAACGGAGGGATTTTTGTATATTGCTTGACATTTAACTTGAAATTTGGTATAATGAAATTCGTACACTCACAGACGGAACGAGTGGAGTTACAGAAAGGACAGACAATGGACGAGTTTGTAAAATACCTGAACCGAAAAGGCAAAAGCAACTTTGCCAAAGCAACAGACGAGGAAATGAAACAGCTTGAGGAGTGGGGAAAGGGAAAACTTCCAAAGGAGTTCCTTTACGTCTATCAGAATATGATGCCCACGGGAGTGCTGACAATCAAGGATATTCGCATTTACGGTATGGAGCGGATCAAAGCCGAGAATTTTGACTATGTTCCCGGAGCGAATATTTATCCGTTGGGATTATTCACTTTTGCGTCAGCTATGGATGGAGACGCATTCTGCATAGATTTGAACGACGAAACAGGAAGCGTTTATCAATGTTCCCATTCGCTTTTGTCCGATGAAAACGAGATCATAGTTTACGGCTGCGGCAGAACAAAGAATCTGCAATTTACTTACGAAAATATTATCGGCTGCTCAAAGAAGATTGCGGACAATTACCGCGAGTTTACCGAGGTGCTTAGAAAAAGAAGAAGTATATCCTATGATGTTGTAAGTTATGCAGCAGATATGTATATATAATAATTTTCGTCCCTCACTTTGAGGAGGGATTTTTGTTTTCACCGAAACAACTGCCAAAACACATTCGAAAATTTTGTGCAAATTCACCGCAAATATATTGCCGACTTTTGTTGACAAAAGGCTTGAAATATGATATAATAAAAACAACGTTATATCCTTACAGCAATTTTGTGTTCAATTCAAATCAACGCAAATTGGGAACTGAAAAGATGATATAATATCAGTAAAACAAAGTACGGTTACACAGGCACTTTAACCAAGAAAGGACTGAACGATATGAGAAGAAGACCCGCGAGTAGCTTGAACAGGATCCAAAAGATGGTTGCAGTCGGTATTACCGTGATAATGTTGTTGATAGCCGGTGTTGCTGTGGTAATGCTTGCGTTAATGTGACGAGCGTAAAGCTAAAGCGTAAATCCAACCCGCCCTTTCGGGGGCGGATTTTTATTTCCGTGGAAATAAAAAAGTTTTGAAAATCCCGCAACAATCTAACGGGGATTAGCAGTATATGTGATTTTTTCGTAATTTTCGTGATTAAAGGTTGATTTATCCATAAAAATGTGCTATAATTATATTGAATATCAATTATGCCGCACGGAGATTCACTTAAACGGTTTATTGTGATATTTAAGGATATGAAAGGATAAAACAATGTCTGAATCAAGATTTGAAAATAAATTATGCCCCGTGTGCCGAAAACGCTTTGGCAAGAACGATGAAATCGTAGTTTGTCCCGATTGCGGAACTCCTCACCACAGAGCTTGCTGGAACTCCCTGAATCATTGCGGAGTCGAGGAGTTTCACGGTATGAACTATGTCTGGAACGGCAGACTGCCCGATGAGGACGAGCCTGTCAAGTCCGAAACGGAGGAGTTCGCGGAACATGTTATGAATGTCGCGCAATCCATCAAAGAAGCCGAAAACGACCCTCATCACGCGGAATATCCGAATATTCACCCGAACAACACCGAAAATCAACTTTTCAATATGATTGACGACCCGATAATAGACGAGCTTGTCAAGAGCATACAGAACAACGAAAAGGGCGCAGACGGCGTAAGTATGCGCGAGTTGGCGGCATATTCGGCAACTTCGGTGTGGCATTATGCGCGCGCGTTCGGTACGTTCCGCGATGGAAAGAAACGCAAGGTGTTCTTTAACTTCTGCAGCGGCTTTTTCGCTCCGCTTTTCCAGTTCTACCGTAAGATGGATTGGTTTGGCATTTTGACAACGTTTCTGATGGTCATTCCGACAATTGCCGCTATGAAGCTTGCCGGCGGCTCAGCCGCGCAGTCCTCCGACAAAGCGTCTAATCTGCTGCTTCTGGTGAATATCGTGATAGAGGTGCTGTGGTGTCTTTTTGGGGACTATATCTACTATCGTCACGCAGTGAAGAAAATTTTGAAGATCCGTGCGAATTATGCGGGCGATACCGAGTCGGACGAATATTTTATGGCTTTGTACGAAAGCGGAAAGCCCTCTTTCGCGAGAGTTGTGTTGGGATTTTTGGGAATCTGGCTGATTGAGGCTTGCGTGGAGCTGATGCTGAAATGAAACAACGGTTAGAGCTGTTCTATGAAACACTGGGCGACCGCGGGATAATGTTCATACTTTATGCGTTTTCTGTGGTGGTGAATACGCTGTTTTCGCTGAGTATGGATCTTCCCGCCATTTATCCCGATGAGATAAACACGGCGGGCATAGCGGCGATGTATTCGGGGCACGATTGGTCCGGGCTGCTGCGCGATACGGGGATCTCCGGAGGGTATATCGGAGCACTGTTCTATGCTCCGATATTCATTGTATTTAACAATCCCTATGCGGCTTATAAGGCTATGTTGGTGGTAAATGCTCTGCTGATCAGCTTTGTCCCGCTGATTGCCTACTATATGGCGGCGAAATTGGGTGTTCCGCGGCTGCGGTACAAGGTGCTCATCGCCTTATGCTGCGGAATGTACGTTTCCTATGTCGCGAACTCAAAATTTATATGGAACGAAACCATCACTTGCCTTATCGGGTGGATATTGGCGCTGTGCCTGTTCACATCGTGGAGCAAAAAAGACGTTTACTCGCGTATCTCGATGTCGATTCTGCTGGGATTTCTGTGCGCAGTGGCGTATGCCGCGAACGCGCGCCTTATTGCCGAAACGGCGGCGATTTTACTTACCGTATTGCTGGCGCGGATCATATTCCGCGAGAAGTTGGTAAATGTGCCGGTGCTTTTGATTTCACTGTGTGTATCGTTTTTCGCGGAGAGCTTCACTCGAAGGGCGGTTTTAGGATCGGCTTTCGGGGATTCGGGAAACGCGCAGATAATCTCGCCGCATTCCTCAGACGCGAATTTTTTTGGAGTGTTGTTTTCGCACATATACTCGCTGATGACATCCTCATTGGGGCTGGGGGCGATGGCGGCGGCACTTACGGCGATATTGGTGATCAAGTGGATAAGCGAGGGAATAAAGAGCCGCGAACGAACTCTTGAGGACGGAACAAAGGTCTACGAGCCGAACACGCATATGTACAGCGTGCGGATCTCAGTGTTCGCGCTGATGCAATTTCTGATGGCGGGGTGTACGGCAATATTTTCGGCGCTTTTTACTGTCGGCACGGGTAAGCTCGCCGCAGAATCGACCATATTCGGCAGATACACCGACAATATCGCACCGTTGGCGATTTTCCTTGTTTTGACATTTATCTTCATCTACGGGATCGACCTTAAAAAGCTCTGGCTCGGCGCTGGAATCTACGCCTATGCGTGTATATGTTTCGCGATTGTCGGATTCCCTATCGTAAGCTGCTCGGAGAACTACTTGCAGTCCTCCGTGCCAGGAATGTTCCCGATTGGGGTAAGCGAGGGCGCGGAAAGCTCCATCACCGCGATGAGCTATGTGATTATGTCGTCCTGCGTGTTTTCGATGTTCGTGGCATTTATGGTGATTGTGAGCTGCTCGAAAAAGCACCGCAAGACGCTTATCGGATTCATTATGCTGTGTATGATAAGCTACACCACCGTTTATACGGGGTTTGTGTATCTTCCGCGAGTGGGCAGCGAAAACTCCGAGAAATGCGAGCCTTACCGTGCGCTGTCCAAGCTGCTGTATAATGACCCGCAGTCGCCGCCAATCGTGGTGTATGGCGAGGACACGTCACTGGCGGCAACTATTCAGTTTCTAAACCCCAAAGCAAAGGTCGGGATTCTGTCCGCGGGTGAGCGCGTTCCCGAATCGTGTCTTCTCATCACTCCTAATGGTGTTCAACTGCCGACTCAGCTTGAATCTCCGCTTGAGGGCGGGTCATACGATTTGGCAGGACGCACCGATAAATACTCGGTTTATGCGTATGGAGAGGCGGCGCGCGACTTCATACGATACAATTCCGAGAAAGGGAACACCTCCCAATAAAACGCAAAGAAGGTAATATCAAATGCCTGTATTCAAGAAGCAGAGTAAACGATTTTCGCCGTCACGAATCCTTGTATTGGGTTTTCTGGCGATTATCGCGGTGGGGACACTTCTGTTGTGTCTGCCGATTTCCTCAAAATCACGCGAGTTTACGCCCGTTTTTGACTGTCTGTTTACCGCAACCTCGGCAAGCTGCGTTACCGGACTGTCTGTTTACGATACGTGGACGCATTGGTCGCTGTTCGGGCAGATAATCATCGCGCTGATGATTCAAATCGGCGGATTAGGATTCGTTACCATTATCACGTTTTTCAACGTTGCAGCAGGCAAGAAGCTTGGCTACCGCACGTTGAAAAACGCGGCGGGTGACCTCTCCGAGAGCAGCTTTGAGGGCGGAAAGCGAATCTTTATCCGCATTATGAAGTACAGCTTTATTTTTGAGGGAATCGGCGCAGCGGTGTTGGCAGCGGTGCTTATCCCGGGTCACGGAATCTACGGCGCATGGATGGGAATATTTATGAGCATTTCGGCATTCTGCAACGCGGGCTTTGACTTGATGGGAATGGAGGGCGCGGGCACAAGTCTTATCGCCTGTCAAGGAAACCCCGTGGTGCTGATTACGCTGTCGCTGTTGATTATAGTGGGCGGGTTGGGCTTTATTGTTTGGGAGAACTTCCTTAACATAAGAACGCGTAAAAAGCTCACCCTCCATACCACCGTGGTGCTGATTATGACGGGTATCCTGGTGGTAAGCGGAACGGTGTTCTATATGATCGCTGAGGGCGGCAATCCCAAGACTATGGGTGAAATGTCGTTCGGCGAAAAACTGCTGAACTCGTTTTTCTCGTCCGTTTCGGCAAGAACGGCGGGATTCGACAGTATCGGAATGTCCGACACCTCGGAATTTTCGCAGCTCGGCACGATAATGCTGATGTTTGTGGGCGCGGCTCCCGGCTCTACGGGCGGCGGAATCAAGGTCACTACACTGATGGTAATGATAATGACGGTGGTTTCGTATATGCGCAACAAAAATGATGTGGAGCTGTTGGGGCACAAGCTCGACAAGCTGACTATCTACCGCACATTGGTAATTTCGGTGTTGTCGCTGTTTGCAGTGGGAGTTTGCTTTGTGGCGCTGTATTTCTCAATGCCCGTGAATACCGAGGCGGGCGCGGTTCAGTGCTTGTTTGACGCGGTAAGCGCGTTCTCCACTGCGGGATTGTCGGCTGGCGCGACCGCGCTTACGGGAATCGCGGGGAAGATACTGCTTATCTTTACGATGTTTATCGGCAGAATAGGACCTGTGTCGCTGGTAATGTCGCTTGTATTGAACAGCCAGAAACGCAAGAACATTGTCGTTCCCGACGGGCAGATTTTGATAGGATAAAGATAAACGTTATATCCTTACAGAAAATCGCGCTTGACTAAAATCAACGTTTTATTGGGAGCTGAAAAGATGGAGAGTTATATTAACATAAACGATAGGGTTCTCGGAGAGTTAAACGGTCGCGACTGCATTTTTATTGATAAGGTAACATTTGAAGATGTTGCAGGCTTGACGTTTGAGGGCGAAATCAGCGGTTGGCTTGCGTCAAAAATCCGAGAGGAGAAGTGGATTCCGTATAAGCTGATGTTCAAAGGAGTTATTTCGCACTTCGTCTGCGAACTGGATACCTATGAAAGCCTGATGGGATTTGTCGGGTGCAGCGACTTTGCGATAATCGAGAACAGCGAAATGATGTCAAAAATCCCGATTCGCAGTGATTATGACAAATCTCGGTATAAGCATTTTCGGGTGTTTACCTATGACTATGTGTTTGATATTCTCGCCGAGAGCTATGAGCTTGCGGCAGACTTGGATAAGGCAAAGCCAATAGGGAATGGGGGATAAATCAATGAAAAACGAAGCATTCCAATTAGGCAACATAAAGATGTATGTGTCGGAGGTTCACCGATTCGGCACGGACGCATTTCTATTGGCGTATTACGCGGGAATCCGTCACGGCAGCGTGGTGTGCGATTTGTGCACTGGCTGCGGGATCGTTCCGCTGATATTCTGCAAGAACACCCACCCATCTCTGATTTACGCGATGGATATTCAGAGTGACGCGATTGCGCTGCTGCAAAAAACGGTGGACGAAAACGACCTTCAGAACATAATTCAGCCAATCGTGTGCGATTTGCGGAATATTCCGCAAAGCGTAATGCCATATGAAAGCGTGGATATAGTCACCGCCAATCCGCCGTATATGACGGGCGGTTCTGGATTTTACAAACCCAACGAGGCTCAGGCAATCGCGCGGCACGAGTTGATGTGCACGGTGGAGGACGTCTGCGGTGCGGCGGCAAAGCTGCTGAAATACGGCGGAATACTGAAAATGTGTCATCGCCCCGAGCGGCTGGCGGACGTGATCGTCGCGATGCGAAAGAGCAAAATCGAGCCGAAATCCGTTACATTCGTGCACAACAACATCAACGAAAAGCCGTGGCTGTTCCTGATAAGCGGCAAAAAGGGCGGAAATCCCGGAATGATTGTCGAAAAGCCTATGATTCTGCGTAATGACGATAAGTCCTATACCGATGAGTATTCGAGGATATACGAGTGATGACAGCTGATATTGGGGGTGATTGACATGGGCAAGCTCTATATTGTCGGCACTCCGATAGGGAATCTCGGGGATTTCAGTCCGCGCGGGGTTGAAACGCTCCAAAACGCAGATTACATTGCCGCCGAGGACACGCGCGTTACGTTGGGACTGCTTACACATTTTGGGATAAAAAAGCCGATGTTGTCCTGTTACAAACCCAAGGAGCAGGAAAAGAGTGAACGCATAATCGCGCTGCTTGAGGAGGGGAACTCCGTTGCGCTGGTAAGCGATGCGGGAATGCCGTGTGTTTCCGACCCAGGCGCGGTGCTTGTGAAAAAGTGCCGAGCGCGCGGAATCCCCGTGGAGGTGATTCCGGGGTGCAACGCGGCAATCGCGGCGGTTGCCGCAAGCGGTCTGGAGGTCGGGCAGTTCACGTTCGAGGGGTTTCTGCCCGTTCCCAAAAAGGAGCGTATCGAGCGGCTTGAAATCGTCAAAAACCTCCCGCACGCGTTGGTGTTTTACGAAGCTCCGCATAAAATAAAGCAAACTCTGGCGGATTTGTGTTCTGTCCTAGGCGGAGAACGTGAAACCGCGTTATGTCGTGAGCTTACCAAGATCCACGAGGAAGTTATCCGCGGCACATTGGAGGAGCTTTCTCACTACTATGACGAAATCACCCCACGCGGCGAATATGTGATTGTTGTAAGTGGTGTGGAAACTTCGTGTGAGGAGTTCACAATCGAACAGGCGGTTCAACTGGCGCGGCAGTTGGCGGAGGGCGGCGAAAAGCTCTCGGACGCGTGCCGCGAAGCCGCCAAAGCAACGGG